>NZ_JBFUIU010000109.1:0-17257 GCF_056401695.1 Variovorax sp. P4_D9 | reverse complement strand
GCCTCGCTGGCCGCGGTGCTGAGGTTGCCGCTCTGGCCCGGGATGCGGGTCTGCGCGCCGGCGCCTCCCTTCAGCGTGAATTCGGTGATCTCGACCCGGTTGCCGGCGAGCGTGGCCCGCAATCGGCCATCGCGCAGGTCCAGCCCCTCGACCAGGGCCCGCAGGGCCAGCTGGTCGGCGTTCAGGGTGCCGCTCCAGCGCGGATCGCCACGGTTGCCGGACAGGGTGGCGTCGGCCTCCAGCGTGCCGGTCATGCGCCAGCCCGGCGGCGCCAGCATCGACCAGACGCCCAGATTCGGCATCCGCGCGGTGATGCGGCCCGCCAGCGGTGCGTCTTCGGCCCATTGCCAGCCGCCCTGGCGCTGCTGCACCCGCGTGCTGGCCGCCACCCGGATCTCGCCGGCCCGCTCGCTGTCCCAGGCCAGGTTGGCGCGCACGGTGTCGCCCTCAGCGTCGAGCGCGAGCTCGGCGCGGCGCAGGCCGGCCGGCGTGCTGGTGCCGGTGCCGGCGGCTGCGTCCATGGTGCGTTCGCTGGCGGTGCCGGTGCCGTGGCTCTTGATGCGCGTCACCAGTGCGGCCTCGCCGGCCTGCACCCGCAGGTCGCCGCTTTCGCGCACCAGACGCGCCTTGGCGCGCAGCGTGTCGCCGGCGTCGATGTCCCACTCGCCGTTGAACATCAGGTCGCCGCTGAAGCCGACTTGCGCCAGCGTGTTGCCGTTGCCCAGCAGTTCCGCCCAAGCCATCGGCAAGTCCTGCAGCCGGCCCTTGGACTGCAGCCGGAAGGCGCTCCGCGCCTCGGTGCCGGTGCGGCTGAAGCGCAGCGGCTGCCAGTCGATCTTTACCGTGCCGGGTGACGGGCCCTTGAGCGTCGCCGCCGCCTCGGAGGCTTCGATGTCGAGCCGCGGACTGTCGCCCGGGACCCTGCGCACCTTGGCACTGACGGGACTACCGAGCGCCAGCACCCACGGCGCGGCGTCGGGCTTCGCCGTGTCGAGCACCTGCACGCGCAGGCTGGCGATGGCCGCATTCCACTGGTTCGGTCGCTCGATGCCGCCGCTGGCACGGGCGTCGAGGCTGATCTTGCGGCCGCCTGCGACGGCTTCTCCCTTCAACTCCAGCGTGGCCTGGGCGAGGCTGCCGGCAACATCGGCGCGAACGCCGTTCAGCTGGACCGTGCTTGAAGGGCCCGGCTCGGACGGCGGAAGCGTCAATTCGAGCTTGGGCACGCTCAGCGTGGCCTGAAGCGTGGGCTCGGCCGCACCGCGCGGGGCCGGTTCGTTGGCGATCTGCAGCCGACGCTGGACTGCCTGCCAGCCGCCCTTCCAGCTGGCGTCGAGCCGCGCGCTGCCCTGCACCGTACTGCCGGCGAACACGGCGTCGAGACTGGGCAGCCCCTCGATCCAGCGCTGCAGTGCCGTCGCATCCTCGACCTGGGCCTGGATCTCCCCGCTGCCCGCGGCCGGCGCAATGCGGCCGTCGATCAGCGCCGTGGCGCCCGGCACGATCAGGTTCAGCCGGCCGCTGCCGGCCTCGTCATCGACTCGCAGCTGTAGCCGGCCGTCGATGCTGGCGCGATGGGCCTCGATCCGGAGGCTGCGGAGGTCGAGGACTTGGTCCTGCCACTGGCCCTTGGCGATCGCACGCTCCAGGCGCAGGCCCTGCAGTTCGCCGCTTGCACCGGCGCCGCCCTGCGCCTGCAGCGCGACGTCGAACTGCAGTGCGTCGCCGGCCTGCTCGGCCTGGATGCGGCCGCTGACCGGCGCGCCGTCGAGCCGGGTGTGGAGGGCGCCGGGCTTGACGTTGCGCACGGTGGCGTTGACCTTCCAGGGCGCCGGTGCCGGGCTCCAGCTGCCTTCGGCGTCGATGCGGCCGCCGCCGGCACGCACGCTGGCTTCGGGCAAGGTCCAGGTGCTGCCGTCGAAGCGGGCGCGGACATCGAGCTGTTCGACCGGCAACCTGGCTTCGTCCCAGGGGCCCGGCTGGGCGTTGCGCACCTGCGCGCTGGACTGCCAGAGTTGCTCGCCGGCGGTCGCCGCCGGGTCCGGGCCGGCCTCGATCTCGCCGCTCAGCAGCGTCGCCGGCGCCACGGGCCAGAGCCGGGCCAGGTCGATGTTCTGCAGTTGGGCCTTGGCGTCGATCACGGGCTGCGGCTGCCAGGGTGCCAGGTTCGCCTGCAGCTGCGCCTGCATCGGGGTCTCGGCGCCCTCGTCCACCGGATGGAGCTCCGCTGCCACCGCGAGCCGCGCATCGGCGCCGGCCAGTGTGCCTTTCAAGCTGGCTTCGGCGCGCACGTCGAGGCTGCGATCCTGCGCCAGCAGGGCCCGGACCCGGCCGTTCAGCGTGGCGTCGATCGCCATCGGGCCCGGCCCCTGCAGGCGCAGCTGGGCGCTGTAGTGGCCGTCGGCGATGTCGACGCCCGAGATCTCGAGCTGATGGTGGTCGTCGCCGTAGCGGTAGTGGCCTTCCAGCTTCGTCGCCTGCAGGGCCGGTGGCCCGGCCCAGCGCAGGTCGTCGATCCTGAAGGGCAGTTCAACCTCGACCGGCAGCACGATCTGCTCGAGTGGCTCGACCGGCTTGCTTTGCGCACTTTGGCGTGGCTCGATCACCACCTGCGCCGCATGCACCTCGCCGAGCTGCACCCGGCGCCGAAGCAGCGGCGCCAGCTGCCAGCCGATGCGGGCGTCGTGCACCTCGACCGCCAGGCTCTCGCTCTCCCAGCGCAGCCAGCCGATGCGTCCGCCGGCGCGCAGCGACCCGGTGACGTCGCGGCTTTCCAGCGACTGGCCGGCCGGCAGATAGCGCGCCATGCGCACCAGCGCGAAGGCCAGCGACTGGTCGGAGCCCAGCCACCACCAGGCGCCCGCGCCCAGCACGAGCACCAGCGCGAACAGGCCCGTGACGCTCCACACCAGGGCCCGCAAGGCGCGCCGCCCGCGCGAGCGCCGCACCGGTGCTGCGGTCATGGTTTCGGCTGGGTCTTCGGAAGTCATCTAGAAAGTGAAGCCGAGTCGAAGGTGGAAGCGGAATGCGTGGACTGCGATCCCGTAGGCCAGGTCCATCTGCACCGGCCCGATCGGGCTGGCCCAGCGGGCGCCGACGCCGACCCCGACCTTCGCCTGCAACTCGGCGGGCCGGTCGGCCACCGCGCCGGCGTCGACGAACACGGTGCTTTCCCAGGCGGTCAACTGGCCGTTGTAGACGAAAGGGCGCTGCCATTCGATGCTGGCGACGCCGAGGTAGCGGCCGGCGATCACCTGCTTGTCGGGCTTGACCGCGCCGATCGACCGGTAGGCGTAGCCGCGCACCGTGGTGTCGCCGCCGGTGAGGAAATTCAGTGTGGCGGGGATCTGGGCGCGGTCGGCAGCGCTCACTGCGCCAACCTCGGCGCGCAGCTGGATGCTGGCGTTGCGGCTCTGCGTCCTATCGGCGTTGCTCACGGTGCCGGCCGGGACGAAGCCCACCCAGCGCACATAGGTCCGCGTGAAGGGCAGCTGCTCCCCCGTCAGCGTGTAGCCGGCAGCCAGCTCGAGCGCGACGCCCTGGCCGCGCGTGGGCGCCGCCGCGTTGTCGAAGTAGCGGCCGGTCCAGCCCCAGTTGAGGGTCAGCGCCGAGGCCGAAGGCGGCGGGTTGAAGCCGTGGTTCTGCGCGTAGTCGTATTGCAGGAAGTAGCTTCGGTCGATGTGATCGCTCGCCTGGCTGCGGCCGCCGCGCAGGCGCCCGCTGTCGACCGTGAAGCTGCCCGAGACTTCGCTCTTCAGCAGGCCCGAGGCGAAGGAGCGCCAGCCGCTGTCGTCGGGGATCGCGCTCCATTCGGTGCCGAGCGACTGCTTATCGCGGTCGAGCGAGAGTTTCGACACGGCGCGCCAGCCGAGCAGCGGCATGTCGTTGTGCGAGTGGTCGATCGACAGGCGCGCGCCGCTGTCGGTGGTGAAGCCGACGCCGACCACCACGCGCTGCAGTGGCGACTCGCGCACCTGGGCGATCACGGGGGCGGCCAGCGGATCGGACTGGGTGTCCAGCGTCAGGAACACCGAGTCGAAGTAGCCGCTGCTCGCCAGCCGCTGCTGGGCGTCGAGCAACTTCTGCTGGTCGTAGTCGGCGCCGAAGGGCACGCGCGCCAGCCGGCGCACGCTGTCGGCCGGGTAGCGCTGGCTGCCGTTCACCACCAGCGGTCCGAAGCGGTAGGCGGGGCCGGAGGCATAGGTCGCGCTGAGCTTTGCTTCGCTGCGATCGGCGTCGATCTGGGCCTGGCTGGTGAGCACGCTGCCGGTTGGGAAGCGCCGCGCCGTGAGGGTGCGGAGGGCGGCGGTCTTGGCGTTCTCCCAGGCCTGCTGGCTGAAGGGCTGGCCCGCGCGCAGCGCCCAGCCGGTGCGGATGCCGTCGCGCTGCGACTCCGCGTGGGGGTCTTCGGCGATCGGCCCGCTGAAGTCGATCTGGACATTGCTCACCCGCGTGACCGGGCCGGGATCGACCGTGATCCGGACCTCCCGCGGCGCCTTGCCGCCGGGCGTGTCCCGGAGCTCGAGCGTGAGGGTGGGCGTGAAGTAGCCGAGGGTGTTGAGCAACTCGCGCGCGTTGGCTTCCGCGGCCACCATCAGCCGCGAGACCTCGATCGCGCCGAGATCATCGACTTCGCGAAAGCGCTGGATTTCCAAATGGCGTTCGAGGTACTCGCGTACCGTGCCGGGCGCCTGGACATCGACGGTGAAGGCCTTGCCGGCCGAGCGGCCTTCGCTGGCCACGGCGCCGGGGGTCGCGTCCGATTCTGCTGCGTCCTTCTTGGGCAACAGACTGCAACCTGACAACAAGAGAACGGCTGCAAACAAAAACGCCGGCAACATCGCCGGCGCATGAGATCGAACCACCCGAAGCATGCGGGCATTTTGACAGCATGGTCAAGCCCGTCCGCGGGCCTGACCGGGGTCCGTCTCGTTCAGCGCCGGATGGCTTTTCGTGCCAGTCCCCAGAGCAGCGGCGGGGTGAGCATGCGGGCCAGCGCCTTGACCTGGTCGATGCGGTACTTCTGCATAAAGACGGTACCGGCCTCCACGCCATGCTGCCTGCCGGCCGGTTCGCTTGTGTAGAAGTATGCCGCCACCGAACGGCGGGGGCGGCCATCGGGGGCCTGCAGCGCCTTCGTGTGTCCGTGGTAGCTATTGGCGCCGTGCGGCAGCAGGATGGTGCGGCCGAACTCGGGCAGGACGGTCGCGACACAGCGCTTCTTGTCCCAGAGTTCCAGCTCCGAGCCCCAATCGGGATCCCACCCCTTGTTGAGGTAGGTGATGAAGACCATCTCGTTCTTCAGCCCCAGGTGGGGGTGGCGATTGAAGTCCCGGTGCACCGCGAAGGTCGCGCCGGTCCTGGATTCGTGCAGGCCGCCGCCGAACAGCTTCGGATCCGGCAGCAGGTAGGGAACGCCGCTGACCGACGACAGCCAATCGCCGAACCAGCCCGAATTGATCAAGTCGAAGTAGAGCTGCGTGGCCGGGCCGAGCCGGACGTTGAAGCCGGAGCGCCGAAGCAGTTCGTACCTGCTCTTGACATCGGCCCAGCTCGTTTCCGACAGCATGTCGAACTCCTCGGCCACCAGTTCCAGCAGCGCCGGATGGAAGAGGCCGTCGATGACCAGATGGGGAAAGGGCTTGGCATCGAGCAACTGCCGGTGAAGATTCGCGCGCGCCTCGGCGCCGAGAAACGCAGGATTGACGAGCTCGTCAAAGGGCAGGCGCACACCTCGGATGCTGAAGAAGTCTCCCGGAGACGCTAGCAAATGGGGGAAAGCCTCTAGCGGCAGCGGTTGCTCGTGAACCGGCAGCTCCAACTTGTGCGACAACAGGGCAGCCATGGTTCCCTCCAGAGATTGAAGGATATTATGAATCGTAAAGTGTTAGCTGTAACTGAAAGATTCCAAATTTATTTTTGGGGTCCCGTGCCCAGCAATCACGCTACTTGGACAGCATGCGCATGGCGTCTTCCAGCCCGCGCAGCGTCAGCGGGTACATCCGGTGCGACACCAGCTGCTGGACCACCGCGATGCTCTGGCGGTACTGCCAGACGCCCTGCGGCTCGGGGTTGATCCAGGCGAACTTGGGGAAGGCGTGGGTCAGGCGCTGCATCCATTCGGCGCCGGCTTCCTCGTTGTTGTACTCGACGCTGCCACCCGGCTGCAGGATCTCGTACGGACTCATCGTGGCGTCGCCGACGAAGATCAGCTTGTAGTCCTTGTTGTACTTGCGAATGATGTCCCAGGTCGCGAACTTCTCGGAGAAGCGGCGCCGGTTGTTCTTCCACATGAAGTCGTAGACGCAGTTGTGGAAGTAATAGAACTCGAGGTGCTTGAACTCGGTCTTGACCGCCGAGAACAGTTCCTCGACGCGCTGGATGTGCTCGTCCATGGTGCCGCCGACGTCCATCAGCAGCAGCACCTTGACGTTGTTGTGGCGCTCGGGCCGCATCTTGATGTCGAGGTAGCCGGCGTTGGCCGCGGTCGAATGGATGGTGTCGTCGAGGTCCAGCTCTTCTTCATGCCCCTCGCGCGCGAACTTGCGCAGGCGCCGCAGGGCGATCTTGATGTTGCGGGTGCCGAGTTCCTGGCTGTCGTCGTAGTCCTTGTAGGCCCGCTGGTCCCAGACCTTGACCGCGCTCTTGTTCTTGCCGGCGCCGCCGATCCGCACGCCCTGCGGGTTGTAGCCGCCATGGCCGAAGGGCGAGGTGCCGCCGGTGCCGATCCACTTGTTGCCGCCCTCATGGCGCTCCTTCTGCTCCTCGAAGCGCTTCTTGAGGGTTTCCATGAGCTCGTCCCAGCCCATCTTCTCGATCTTGGCCTTTTCCTCGGCCGTGAACTCGCGCTCGAGCGTCTTGCGCAGCCAGTCGAGCGGCACTTCCTTGGTGAAGTCGGCCAGCATCTCGACGCCCTTGAAGTAGGCGGCGAAGGCGCGATCGAACTTGTCGTAGTGCTTCTCGTCCTTGACCAGTGCGGTGCGCGACAGGTAGTAGAAGTCGTCGAGGCCGTAGGCGCCGTCGGAGTTCGGGCCGACCACATCGGCCTGCAGCGCCTCCAGCAGGGTCAGGTATTCCTTGACCGATACCGGCAGCTTGGCCGAACGCAGCGTGTAGAAGAAGTCGATCAGCATGGCGAATCACTCCTGGGAGGAAGGGACGCGGGGCTTGTCCAGCAGGTAGTGCAGCTGGGCCCGCACCTCGGGCCATTCGCCCGAGCGCAGGCTGTACATCACGGTGTCGCGGATGGTGCCGTCGCGGCGCAGCGCATGGCCGCGGATCACGCCGTCCTTGCGGGCGCCGAGCCGCTCGATCGCGCGCTGCGAGGCGTGGTTGAAGTTGTCTGTTCGCCAGCCCACCACGTGGCAGCCCAAGGCATCGAAGGCGTGCGTGAGCATCAGCAGCTTGCAGGTGGTGTTGACGTGCGTGCGCTGGCAGCGCCTGGCGTACCAGGTGTAGCCGATCTCGACCCGCTTCACGGCCGGCAGGATGTCGTGGAAGCTGGTGCTGCCGAGCACCGCGCCGCTGGCTTCGTCGGTGACCGCGAAGGCGAAGCGGTTGCCGTCTTCGCGCATCTTGAGTGCCGCCTCGATGTAGCTGCGCGTGTTCTCGGGTTCGGGCACCGAGGTGACGCGGATATTCCAGAGCTCGCCGTCGGCCGCTGCGGCGCGCAGGCCGTCCTCGTGGGCCAGCGCCAGCGGCACCAGCGCGATGCCGCGCGACTTGAGCGTGACAGGCTCGACGAATGCCATCCTCAACTCCTGGGGTTGCCGTACTTGCGCGTGTACCCGGCGCGCGCCAACTGGGCACCCGCGCCGCCGCCGAGGCCAATCAGCGCGATGCCGAAAATCGCGTTGTTGGAGTAGCCGCCCGGACCAAAGGCGTCGAGCCCCAGCGCCAGGCCGAGCCAGCGCCCCAGCAGCGCGCCAGCGATGAACAGCACCGCCTGCGCCACGCCGAGCAGCATCAACTGCTTTGTCGGGTGCTTGTGGGGTCCGTTCGGCGCTGCGCTCATCTGTTGTTGCGCTGCATGAACACCAGCTTCTCGAACAGGGTCACGTCCTGCTCGTTCTTGAGCAGCGCGCCGACCAGCGGCGGCACCGCGACCTTGTCCTCCTTGCTCTGCAGCGCCTCCAGCGGGATGTCCTCCGCCACCAGCAGCTTGAGCCAGTCGAGCAGCTCGGAGGTTGACGGCTTCTTCTTGAGGCCGGGCAGGTTGCGCACGTCGTAGAAAGTCTTCATCGCGGCCGTCAGCAGTTCCTGCTTGAGGCCCGGGAAGTGCACCGCGACGATGCTCTTCATCGTCTCGGGGTCGGGGAACTTGATGTAGTGGAAGAAGCAGCGGCGCAGGAAGGCGTCGGGCAGCTCCTTCTCGTTGTTGGAGGTGATGAACACCACCGGCCGGTGCTTGGCGCGGATCAGCTCGCGCGTCTCGTAGCAGTAGAACTCCATGCGGTCGATTTCGCGCAGCAGGTCGTTCGGGAATTCGATGTCGGCCTTGTCGATCTCGTCGATCAGGAGCGCGACCGGCTGGTCTGCCGTGAATGCCTGCCACAGCACGCCCCTGACGATGTAGTTGTGGATGTCCTTGACGCGCTCGTCGCCCAGCTGCGAATCGCGCAGTCGGCTCACGGCGTCGTATTCGTACAGGCCCTGCTGCGCCTTGGTGGTCGACTTGATGTGCCACTGCAGCAGCGGGAGCGCGAGGGCCTGGGCCACTTCCTCGGCCAGCATCGTCTTGCCGGTGCCGGGCTCGCCCTTGACCAGCAGCGGGCGCTTGAGCGTGATGGCGGCGTTGACCGCGAGCATCAGATCCTGAGTGGCAACGTAGTTGTCTGAACCCTTGAATTTCATGGATTGGCTTGAAGCGGAGGGTAGTTGAAAGAACACAACATCGATTCTTCGTCCGCAGGGGCTGCAAAGAGCCCCCATATAATCAAATGTTGATTTGAAACAAGATTCTCCACGAGATTGTGCGCGCAAAATGAACAAGCTGTTGACCACGA
Organism: Variovorax sp. P4_D9; assembly: GCF_056401695.1. NCBI lineage: Bacteria > Pseudomonadati > Pseudomonadota > Betaproteobacteria > Burkholderiales > Comamonadaceae > Variovorax > Variovorax sp. P4_D9. The sequence continues at coordinate 8,252 of NZ_JBFUIU010000109.1, read as the reverse complement.
TGTTTGCCCTCGCTGTCGCCTGCGTGACGGTCTCGGCCCAGGCCCAGAAGATCACCGGCAACGCTGAGGCTGGCGCCAAGAAGACCGCCATGTGCGTCGGGTGCCACGGCATCATTGGTTACCAGGCCAGTTTCCCGGAAATCCACAAGGTGCCGAAGATCGCCGGCCAGAGCGCCAGCTACATCGTGTCGGCTCTCACGCAGTACAAGGGTGGCGAGCGCAAGCACCCGACCATGCGCGCCATCGCCGACTCGCTGAGCGAGCAGGACATCGCCGATCTCGGCGCCTACTACAGCCAGCTCGGCCTGAACGAGGGCGACGCCCCGCCGGCCACCGCCCCCGCGCCCAGCGACACCGTCCAGGCGCTGATCTCGCGCGACAAGGACAACGCCTGCACCAAGTGCCATGGCGCCAACTTCAACACCCCGAACGACGGTACCGTGCCGAAGCTCGCGGGCCAATACGCCGACTACCTCTTTGTCGCGCTGAAGTCGTACAAGTCCCAGAGCCACGCGACGCTTGGCCGTTCCAACGGCGTGATGAGCGGCCAGGCCAAGAAGTACAGCAACCCCGAACTCAAGGAACTCGCCACCTACATCAGCTCGCTGCCCGGCGAACTGAAGACGGTGCCGGAGTCGCGCTTCCATCACGCCGACTGACCGCCTTCCGCCCCCTGACAAAGCCCGCCCTCAGCGGGCTTTGTGCTTTCCTTTCTAGTGTGGCGGGGTCAGTCTCGAGTTGCTCGGCGCTGGACGCAGGCTACATAGGCCTCGCCGTCGGGCGGCCGGCCGGCGCGCTGGCTTTCCCACATCATCTGGCCCAGGCATTCCATGGCCTCGTGGTGGGCGTCGAGCAGCGAGTCGCGGCGGGCTGCCAGCAGCTCGACCGCCTGGCGGATGCCGCGTGGCTGGTCGATCGAGCACTGCTCGCTGATCGACAGGTGCATCGACAGGTGCAGGAAGGGGTTTTCGCGCCCATCCTTGCCGTCGTAGACGCGCGCCACCGCGGCGTCGGCGTCGGCCAGGTCGGCATGGTATTCGGGGTGCTCGTCGATCCAGCGGCTGGCGATGATCTCGAGCGCTTCCATCGGCTCGCGGCGGCGACTCTTGGCGAAGACGTCGCAGAAGAAACGACGCACTTCCTCTTGGGAGGGATTGAACATGCGCCAAGATTAGCACCGCCCCAACGGATCGGCCGCCGGGCCGCTACATTGCGAAGCCATGGACCGCCTGGAAAACATCGAGACATTCGTCCGCGTCGCCGACACCCAGAGCTTTGCCGAGGCCGCGCGGCAGATGCGGGTGTCGAAGTCGGTCGTGACCAGCCGCGTGAAGCAGCTCGAGGACCATGTCGGCGCCCCGCTGTTCCACCGCAGCACGCGCGTGGTGCGGCTCAGCGATGTCGGCCAGGCCTTCCTGCGCGACTGCACCGAGTTRGTCGGCCGGGCCAACGACATCATGGACCAGATGCGCGATGCCAAGGCAGGGCCCACCGGCACCTTGCGCGTCCATGCATTGACCGGCTTCGTGCTGGGCCATTTCGCGACCCTGCTGCGGGCCTTCCAGGTCAGCTTTCCGGACATCCACCTGGAGCTGATCGTCAGCGATGCGGTGGTCGACCCGGTCAAGGCCGGCGTGGATTGCGCACTGCAGATCTTTCCGGCCGCGTCCACCGAACTGGTGTCGCGGCCGCTGTTCCCGGTGCGACGGGTGTTCTGCGCCACGCCCGAGTACCTGCGCGCGCATGGCACGCCCACCAGTCCGCGCGAATTGCACAAGCACACGCTGGGTCTCTATTCGGGCTACCCGACGCGCGACCGCTGGACCTTCCACAACGCCGGCGAGCAGGTGACCCTGTACATGAGCGCCGCCCTGCTGACCAACAGCGTGCACCTGCTGCGCGAGTACGCGATGGAGCACGCCGGCATCGTCTGCCTGCCGACGCTGGTGGCCGGCGACTCGATCCTGCGCGGCGAGCTGCAGGTGGTGCTGCCGGAGCACCAGCTGTCATCGTTCTCGCTCAGCGCGGTCTATGCGGGAACCTCGCGCAACGCCTTCAAGCTCAGGCTCTTCATCGAGCACCTCACGGCGGCCTTCGCGAAGGTGCCGCCGTGGGATGCGGCAATGATCGAGCGAGGCTTGCTGCCGGCCGGGCTGATCGCGGACGCCTGACGAACGCGGGTAAACCCTGCGCATTGAACGGATTTGCCGAACAATGCGGCCCGGATTTAGGGCCTACCGGAGCCGCCTCCCGTTTCCTAAAGTGCAGACACCGCAGCCCATCGCTGCACTGTTCGGCACCAGAGGAGACAAACCATGACCGCTACCTACCAGACCCGCTTCGGGTCGCTGAAGCACTTCGAGAAAGGCCACGTCGAGCCGATCGACGACGACGTCCGCCACTACGCGATGTCGAACTGCTTCGACATCGCGAGCCGGAGCAAGCCTTACGAGAAGGTGGTGTTCGGCCAGAACCAGATCTACGTGCTGGAGACGCTGCGCGCCGAGGGCACTTCGCCCTGGTACACCAGCGCCCACGACGAATTCGCGCTGGTGATGGATGGCGAGGTGGAGGTCCACCTTGTCAAGCTCGATCCCAGCCAGACGGTGGCCGATGAGAACAAGAACGGCGCGGTGCTCGTCAAGGGCGAACCGAAGGGCCCCAGGATGGGCTGGATGAAGCTCTCGCGCGGCCACCAGGGCCTGCTGCCGAAGAACACCGCCTACCAGTTCCGAACCGCCGGAGAACCAGGCGTGATCGTCTTGCAGACCTGCAAGGGCGATCTGTCCGTCGAGAAGTGGGCAGACATCTGCCAGTCGCACTGAGCCACCGAGGAGCAGCACCATGAACGCACCCGCAGAACTCGCCAAGGTCATCGCGTCGCAGCCCGACGCCACGCTCGGCTACAAGGATTTCTCGCTCGGCAGCTTCGGCTTCCGCCGCGACGAATATTTCGCCCACATCACCTGGAAGACCCGCGACGGCCGGCCGATGAGCCACACGATGGACGTCGGCAACTACCTGCGCGCCCTGATGCGCGACGTCGCCTGGGGCTTCTTCTACGGTTGGGTCAATTTCGACGACGTGGTCGGCACGGTGAACCACTACCAGTCGGTCGACCTCTATGCCGGCAGCTTCAACGGCACCATGAAGGACGCCGGCATCGACCTGCTGGAGAACTTCCCGACCGCCCAGATCCGCGCCACCTTCGAGGCCATGCTCGACGACTGGACCAACGAGAGCTTCGATCCGTTCTCGGCGCCGCAGGAAACCGGCTCGCCCTACGGCCGCAAGAAGGGCAACAACACCGCCAAGATCACGCGGGCCCGTGAACTCGCCACGCGCTGCGTCGGCCTCAAGGGCGACCTCGACCTGCGCAGCGATGCCCGCGGCGCGCCGGTCAACCGGGCCTTCGCCGATGTCGACCAGGCGCAGCCCGAGCTGCACCCCGAGCCCGGCTTTGAGAACGAGGTGCACGCCTTCAATCTGTTCGGCTTCCTGAGCCGCTCGCAGGTGACCTGGAACCCGAGCTTCACCTCGGTCGTCAAGCACAGCTACATGTGCCCGACCACCGAAGAGCACATCCTGCCGATCATCCACGGCAACGACCGTGTCGAGTGGTTCTTCCAGATGACCGACGAGATTCACTGGGACTGCGGCGACAAGAACACCGGCCGGCCGATGGCGCGCGTGATCATGAAGGCCGGCGACATGGCCGCCATGCCGGCCTACTGCCGGCACCAGGGCTTCAGCCCGAAGCGTTCGATGCTGCTGGTCTGGGAGAACGGCTCGCCCAGCCTCGTCTACGAGATCCAGAAGGGCGAGAGCCCCGAGATCCCGGTCCAGTTCTAAGGCGCATCCCGGTGCCGCGCGGCGAGGCCGCGCGGCACATCGAGAAGGAGACATCTTCATGGCAGACCCAATCCGGTCCGGTGCCGGCGCAGCTTCGCGCCGCCGCTTCATTCAACAAGCCGGCGCAGGCTCGGCGGCCGTCGCGGCCGCGACCCTCGGCCTGACGGCCCAGCAGGCCGAGGCCGCACTGACATTCGACGGCACTTACGACGTCGTGGTCTGCGGCAGCGGCTGCGGCGGCCTGGCCTCGGCGCTGTTCGCGCGCTGGCTGGGCAACAGCGCCGTCATCCTCGAGAAGGCCGGCAGCATCGGCGGCACGACCGCGAAGGCGGCGTTCTGGTACTGGGTGCCCAACAACGAAGCGATGAAGAAGGCCGGCATCGCAGATCCGAAGCCCGACTTCCTCAAGTACGTGGCCCGCCTGTCGAACCCGCAGGGCTATGACCCGGCGCATCCGCGCTTCGGTCTCACGCAATGGGAATACGACATGTGCGAGGCCATCTACGACAGCGCTTCTCCGGCCGCCGAACTGCTGGCCGCCAAGGGCGCACTGCCGTACCGCCACGTCGCCGATGTTCCGGACTACTTCGCCGAACTGCCRGAGGACAAGGCGCCCAAAGGGYGGGTGCTGGTGCCGGCGGGGGCGATTCCCAGCATGGCCGACGGCGGCCTGGTCGCCGTCCGCACCCTGTCCACCAAGGCGCGGCAGGAGGGCATACCGATCCGCACCGGCATCCGGGTGCGCAAGATCCTGCAGAACCCGGCAGGCCGCGTGATCGGCGTCGAGGCCGAGGACGAGTTGGGTGCGACCGTGCGACTGCGGGCGAAAAAGGCAGTGATCTTCGCGACCGGCGGCTTCACGCACAACGTCGAACTGCGCAAGAACTTCCTCAATGGCCCGATCTATGGCGGCTGCGCGGCGCCGAGCAACGAAGGCGACTTCGTTCTGATGGCCGGCGCGCTGGGCGCCCAGCTGCGCAACATGAACTACGCCTGGAGCTGCCCGATTCCGCTCGAGAAGGCGGTCGCCAGGGACGGTTCGATGTCAGGCATGTTCTCGGTCGCGGGCGATTCGATGCTGTTCGTCAACAAGTACGGGCGTCGCAACGTCAACGAGAAGCTGCAATACAACGAACTTGCGCAGACCTTCTTCGAGTGGGACGGCGCCAAGGCCGAGTACCCCAACCTGGTCCGCATCGCGGTCTGGGACCAGCGCTCGCAGCATCATTCGGCCAGTGCCGAGTACGGCCGCTTGATCGTGCCGCCGGGCACCGACGATCGGCATGTGATCAAGGGCGGCACGCTTGCCGAACTGGCCCGCGCGATCGACGAGCGCCTCGCCAAATACACCGGCGTGACCGGTGGCGCGAGGCTGTCGGCGGACTTCCTGCCCAACTTGGAGGCGTCGATCGCGCGCTTCAACGGATTCGCGAAGACCGGCAAGGACCTCGACTTCAAGCGCGGGGAGCGGCTCGTCGAACAGCTCTTCAATGGCGACGTGAAGGAAGAGCCCGGCAGGGCCAATGCCACGATGTGGCCTCTTGCCGATACCGGTCCGTACTACGCAGCCCTGGTCGTATCGGGCACGCTCGACACCAAGGGCGGACCGAAGACCGACACGCACGGCCGCGTGCTCGACGCCCGGAACCAGCCGATACCCGGCCTCTATGGCGTCGGCAACTGCGTCGCCTCCGCATCGGGACGCGCCTACTGGGCGGGCGGCGCGACGCTGGGGCCGATCATCGCGTTCTCGTACCGCGCCGCGAATGCGGCGAATGACGAGGGAAGGAGCGCCCTGTGAAACCCTCGCTCGCCCCCTTCCTGATGCTCGCGCTGCTGTGCGTCGGCGCAGCCCCTTCCCAGGCGCAGTCGGCCGGCGAGCGGCTCGCCAAGACCAGTTGCACCCAGTGCCATACCTTCGGCAAGGGGGAGCCGAACGGCGTCGGGCCCAACCTGTTCGGACTGCTGGGCCGCCAAGCCGCGAGCAGTCCGGGCTTCGCGTACTCGAAGCAGTACGTCGAAGCGATGAAGGGCAAGACCTGGGACCGTGCCTTGCTCGAACGCTGGCTGACCGATACGCAGGCCGTCGCGCCGAGCAACACGATGGTCTATTTCCAGGACGACCCGAAGAAGCGCGCAGCGCTCGTCGAATACGTGCAATCGCTCAAGTGAATGAAGGAGACTCACCATGGCCCTCACCCGTCAAACCATGACCGACGAGCAACGCAAGTCGGTGGCCCTCGAATACCTCAAGGCCTACGACAACGGCGGCGTCACCTCGACCGGCGGCTCGATCCTCGACCTGTTCGCCGACGACGCGCAGGTCTACTTCCCCAAGTGGGGGCTGGCGACCGGCAAGGAGGAGATCGGCAAGCTGTTCGGCGAAGTCGGCAGCCGGGGCAAGTCCATCCGCCACGACTACGCGGGCTTCAACTGGATCTTCTCGGGCTCCGATCTGTTCGCCTGCGAAGGCACCAGCCACGGCGAGCACGCGGACGGCCCTTGGCGTGCCGGCGTGCCCGAATGGGGCGCGGGCCGCTGGTGCGATGTCTTCGAGGTCCGCGACTGGCTGATCCAGCGATGCTTCATCTACCTGGACCCGGACTACGCGGGCAAGGACACGGCCCGCTACCCCTGGCTGGCGGGCAGGACCGAATGAATCTCCCATCGACACGGCACGGAGGCCGTCCATGACCCTCGCAGACATCCAGCAGGCCGCCGGCCTGAAGACGCCGATCCGGCGCCAGCTCTTCATCGACGGGCGCTTCGTCGAGGCCGAGTCGGGCGAGACGCTGGCGACGCTGAACCCGCACGACAACACGACCATCGCCGACGTGGCGCTGGCCGGCAAGGCCGATGTCGACAAGGCCGTGGCGGCGGCGAAGCGCGCCTTCCCGGCATGGAGCCGCATGGCGGCTGCCGATCGCGGGCGCATCCTGCTCAGGCTGGCCGACCTGATCGAGGCCAACGGCGAAGAACTCGCGCGGCTCGAATCGCTCGACACTGGCCATCCGATCCGCGATTCGCGCAACCTCGACGTGCCGCGCACCGCGGCCTGCTTCCGCTACTTCGGCGGCATGGCCGACAAGTTCCAGGGCGAGACCATTCCGGTTGAGGCCGGCTTCCTCAACTACACGCTGCGCGAGCCGGTCGGTGTCGTGGGCCAGATCGTGCCGTGGAACTTCCCGCTCATGTTCACCAGCTGGAAGATGGCGCCGGCGCTCGCGGCCGGCAACTGCATCGTCATGAAGCCGGCCGAGATCACGCCGCTGAGCTCGCTCAAGATCGTCGAGCTGATGGCCGAGGCCGGGCTGCCCGACGGCGTGGTCAACATGGTGCCGGGGCTCGGCAGCGTGGTCGGGCAGTACATCGCCGAGCATCCGGAGATCGCCAAGGTCGCCTTCACCGGCAGCACCGCGACCGGCCGACGCGTGGTGCAGGCCAGCGCCGGCAACCTCAAGAAGGTGCAGCTCGAGCTCGGCGGCAAGGGTCCCAACATCGTGTTCGAGGACGCGTTCCTGCCGGCCGCGATCAACGGCAGCGCCTGGGCCATCTTCCACAACCAGGGCCAGGCCTGCATCGCCGGCTCGCGGCTGATGCTGCACGAGCAGATCGCCGATGCCTTCCTCGATCAGTTCATTCCGCTGGCGCAGTCGATCCGGCTCGGCAATCCGCTCGRCGACGCGACCGAGATGGGTCCGCTCACGAGTGCCCAGCATCGCGAGCGCGTGCTGCACTACGTCGAGGTGGCGAAGGAGCAGGGCGGCGAGCTGCTGGCGGGCGGCACGGCACCGGGCGGCGACCTGGCGCGCGGCTGCTATGTGCAGCCCACCGTGGTGCGGGCGAAATCCTGGCGCGACCGGGTCGCGCAGGAAGAAGTCTTCGGCCCCTTCGTCACCGTGCTCACCTTCAAGGACGACGACGAGGCGATGGAAATCGCCAACGGCACCGACTACGGCCTTGGCAGCGGCCTCTGGACTACCAACCTGCAGCGCGCCCACCGCGTGGCGCGCGACCTGCACGCGGGCATGGTCTGGATCAACAGCTACAAGCGCGTGAATCCGGGTTCGCCCTTCGGCGGCGTCGGCCAGAGCGGCTACGGGCGCGAGATGGGCTTTGACGCGATGCGCGAGTACACGCAGGTCAAGAGCGTGTGGGTCAACGTCGACGCCCAGATCCCGCCGCACTTCGTGCGCTGACTGCCATGCGTGACTTCATCTACACCAGCCATGCGCAGCGCGTCGTGTTCGGCGCCGGATCGCTCGCGCACCTGGCGCGCGAGATCGACGCGCTGGGCGCGCGCCGTGCCCTGGTGCTGTCGACGCCCGAGCAACGCGGGCAGGCCGAGCGCGTGGCCGCGATGCTCGGCGCGAAGGCGGCGGGTGTCTTCGATCGCGCCG
>NZ_JBFUIU010000108.1:0-17340 GCF_056401695.1 Variovorax sp. P4_D9 | reverse complement strand
GCTTCGCACCGGGCTGGACGCAGGTCCGCGACGCGGCCCGCGCCGCGCCTCCGCCATACGCCGGCCGATGGATCCGCCACGGCGCGGGCGTGACCGTGCTGAACCCCTGATCCGCAGGGATCGCCGCCGAGGCGCTCGCGCCTCTTCCGCTTCATCCAAGGAGACCGCTATGCATGACATCGATCGCACCCAGCTGGAGTACAACCCCGAGTCCAGCTACGAATCCGGCGCCTACGAGTTCGGCCAGCAGGAATGGTCGGGCGAAAGTTATGGCGAGAGCTACGGCGAGAGCTTCGAGAGTTACGGCGAGACCGTGCTCAACGAAGCGGACGAGGCCGAGCTCGCGAGCGAGCTGCTCGAGGTCACGAACGAGGCCGAGCTCGACCGCTTCCTCGGCAATCTGCTCGGCCGTGCCGCGCGCGCGGTCGGCTCGGCGGTGCGTTCGCCGATCGGGCAGGCCGTGGGCGGCGTGCTCAAGGGCGTGGCCAAGAAGGCGCTGCCGCTGGCCGGCGGCGCGGTCGGCGCCTACCTGGGCGGTCCGCTGGGCGCCAAGATCGGCAGCGGCCTGGCATCGGCGGCCGGCAGCGCGCTGGGCCTGGAGGCCGAGTCGCTCGAGCAGGAAGACCGCGAGTTCGAAGGTGCCAAGCAGTTCGTGCGGCTGGCCGCCGACACCGTGAAGCAGGCGGCCTCGGCGCCTGCCGGCGCGGACCCGCGCGCGGTGGCGCAGAGCGCCGCGATCTCGGCCGCCCAGAAGCTGGCGCCCGGCCTGCTCAATGCCGCGCGCGGCGCCGCCGGCGGACCGTCCCCGGGCACGAGCGGCGGCCGCAGTGGCCGCTGGATGCGCCGCGGCACCAAGATCGTGCTCTACGGGGTGTGAGCGATGACCATCAGCCCCTTCGCCGCATGGATGCTCGCCCAGGAGGCGCGCGCCCTGCTCACGCGCCTGGCCCGGGTCAAGCCCTTCGCGCTGCTCGAACCGATGCTGCCGGCCGCCGCGCTGCAGCCCGGTGCGCAGGCCGCGACCGAGCGCTACCTGGTGGCCGGCCGGCGCGAGATGCGCGCGATGGTGCTGGGCTTCCTGGCCTGGCTGCACGGTGCGCCGGTGCAGCGGGCCAGCGCGGCCGAGGCGCAGCGCCGCTTCACGATCCTGCGCCTCAAGTTCAACGCCGTGCTGACGCAGTTCGATCTCTTCAACGACGTCATCTCGCAGCGCAGCGAGCACGACACGGGCGTCTGGCTCTGCGGCCTCGACATCGTCGCCGCCGATGCGCTGGCGCTGCCGGCCTACTACGAGGTGCCGCCCCTCATGTGCTACCTGGACCGCGGCGTCGGCGCCGCGATCCGGCGCGCCCGCACCCGCCTGCCGGGCGGCGGCGAGAACCCGGTGGCGGTGATCCGCGTGCCGCGCGAGCGCATGGTGGGCAGCGGCATCGCCTCGTCGCTGATCCACGAGGTCGGCCACCAGGCCTCGGCGTTGCTCGACCTCGCGAGCTCGCTCAGGCCGCTGCTGCAGGGCATGCAGCGCAACGGCGGCCATGCCTGGCGCCTGTTCGAGCGCTGGATCGGCGAGATCCTGAGCGACTTCTGGTCCTGTGCCCGTCTCGGCATCGCGGCCACGATCGGCCTGATGGGCGTCGTGAGCCTGCCGCGCGCCTTCATGTTCCGGCTCAACCTGGACGATCCGCACCCGGTGCCGTGGATACGGGTGCGGCTCTCCTGCGCGATGGGGCAGGCGATGTATCCGCATCCCCAGTGGGCGCGGCTGTCGGCGCTGTGGGATTCGTATTACCCGCTCGATGGCCTGGACGCCGGCACCCGTCGCCTGTTCGACGAGCTGCTGTCGGCGATGCCGGGCTTCGTCGGCCTGCTGGTCGACCATCGTCCGCGCAGCCTGCGCGGGCGCTCGCTGAAGGAGGCGCTGGGCGTGGCCGATCGGCAGCCGGCGCGGCTGGCGGCGATCTTCCAGACTTGGCGCGGTGCGCCCGCGGCGCTCTATCGGGCGCCGCCCACGCTTGTGTTCGCGGTGCTGGGCCAGGCCCGTGCCAACGGGCAGATCACGCCCGAAGAAGAAAGCCACCTGTTCGCGAAGCTGCTGACGCACTGGGCGTTGCGCGGCGCGCTGCAGGGTGCCACGACCTGCGCTGGCGCCACAGCGGACGCCGCAAGGATGTTTGCCGTGCGTTCACGGCACGAACTCGGCCTGACGGTTGTTTAAGGAGACTCACATGGCTACCCAATCCCCTGCCGCCGGCGATCTGCGGCCCGGAAGCGTCCGCTTCCATGTTCAAGACGAGGGCCGGCCGGTGTCCGGCGCCAGCTGCAGCCTCTACCGGCTGCTTCACGACGAGCCGGTGCCCGGCGACGCCTCGGGCACCGCGACCACCCCCACGGGCCGGCGTCGCGGCGGTTCCGCGCCGCCGCCGTCCTCTGCATGGTCCGAGCAGTACATCGCCACGCAAACCACGGGCGTCGACGGCCGCGGTGCTTTCCACAAGCAGCCGCCGGGCCACTATGTGCTGCGCTGCCACAATCAGCTGCCGGTCGAGCCGGTCTACCTCGACGTCGAGCCCGGCTGCGAGCACGAGGCCTGCATCGAGCTCGGCCTGCACGTCGGCGCCACCACCACGCTGCTGCGCGACGACTGCCCGCCGAACAGCCTGGGGATGGGTCTCGGGCGCGAAGGCGACGTGATCGAGTTCCGGATCGACTACACCAACTCGGCCACCCGGCTGCTGCAGGTGCAGCACCCGCCGCGCGCGCGGGTCGACCCGGCCAACCCGCTAGTCTCGCACTGGACCATTCCGTCCGCGGGGCTGCAGGAGCTGCGGTATGCGGTCTACGCCCCGCTGATTGCCGACCCGGACCTCGGCGGCCCGATCCCCGGCGGCGACGCGCGCATCGGCGGCGCCACCACCATCGATGCCGGCGAGCGTCCGACGCAGGCGGTCACCGGCGACCTCGGCGTGGCGCTGCTGCGCACCGGCACCGTGTCGACCGCCGACCTGTCGTTCTGGCAGGGCATCCTCAACAGCACCGAGCAGATGTCGTTCAACAGCTACCTGCGCTTCATGAACATGCTGTTCTGCGGCGACGACGACCTCACGGACTTGCCCGATTTCGAGCGCGAGCGCTTCGGCCAGAAGCGTGCGCTGCGCGATCAGTTGCGCTTCCGCCGGCTGCTGCCTTTCACCGACTCGGACGCTTACCGGGCGGTCAAGGCCGCCACCGAGGCCTTCGTGATGGTGAACTGCGGCGTGCTGACGCCGCGCCGGCCCTTCGACGAGACGCGCGACCAAGCCTACCTGAAGCGGCGCGACCTGCCGCTGCCGATCGGTGCGATCGAGGACGTCTTCACCGAGGACTACCTGGTGCAGATCCTCGGCGGCCAGCCGGGCGAGAAGACCTTGCCCTACCTGGCGGTGATCCGCTCGAAGCTGCCCGATATCGCGATCAAGCTGAACCCGCTCGACATCGACCCCGAGCGTCTCGGCCAGTGCACGGGCATCCTGCAGGACAAGCTGGCCAACCCCTGCATGCTCGAGCTGATCTGGTCCTACTGGCACGAGGAAGGGATGCTGGTGCAGACCATGAACAGCATCGCGCGCCGCTTCCAGAACGTGCGTTCGAGCGAGCGCGACCCGCTGGCCAATCTCGAGATCGACCCGCTGCGCCCGCTCAACAACGTGCTGTGGGGCTATGTGCAGGACGAGCAGCACCGCCTGAGCATCGTGCGCCGCAACTACGAGTACGACCACCACTACGGGCTGCGGCTCGAGGGCAAGGCTGTGCAGCGCATGCAGGCGGCCGACAGCCGTTCGCGTTTCCTCGAGGCCTTCCACAACCTGCTGCGCTACTGCACCAGCTTCTTCAAGCAGGACGACGACACGACGGTCAAGGCCGACGCCTTCCCGGTGCTCAACGCGCTGAAGGAAGTGCACCTGATCCTGTCGCAGGGCGCGCACAACCAGTTCGGCGACCTGCCGTCGACCGCCCGCATCGAGATGCTGATGCAGCAATGGCTGCTGGCCCGGCCCGAGTTCCGCGAGTTCCTGCCGACCCGGATCATGACCGCCTACCCCGAGCCCTGGATGGACCGCGTCGATGCGATGAAGAAGGTGCAGGGCTGGACCGACACCAGCGTGCTGCACTTCCGCAACCTAGCGATCTTCGGCGAGCAGATCCTGCTGTCGATCCGCTGGGGCCACTGGAGCGATGTGCAGGACCCGCTGCAGGCCTTCAACTGGGCGCGCTTCTTCCGGCCGCAGATCCAGGGCTACAGCCACGCCTACCGCTCGGTCACCGGGGTCGAGCTGGCGCTGGAGTCGCCCGATGCCAAGGTCGACGCGACCCTGCCTTCGGTGCTGCTGCAGCGGCGGCTGGCGACGCAGCAGCGGGCGGCCTGAGGCGTCCGCGGGAGCCCTGCCATGTCCGACTTCACGAGCGCGCTGTACCTCGGGCTGCGGCATGCGAGCGCCGGCCTGCCGCCCTGGACTTCGCTGACGCGGGGCCAGCCGGCGGCGCTCGCCGAGCCCGAGGGAGCCGAAGCCGCCGCCGCGGCGCTGGCCCGGCTGCAGGGGCTGGCCGCGGCGACGCTGCTGCCGTCGACGCTGCATCTGTTCTGGGACCTGCTGCGGCAGCTGGCGCGCGAGACGCGATCAGCGCTGCTGCTCGACGCCGGCGCCTATCCGATCCTGCACTGGAGCGCCGAAGGGGCGGCCGCGGCCGGCGCCGTGGTTCGCCGCTTCGCGCATCACGACCCAGCGGCGCTGGCGCAGCTGGCGCGGGCTGCGCTGCGCGACGGCCTGCGGCCGGTGGTGGTCTGTGACGGCTTCTGTCCGGGCTGCAACCGGCCGGCGCCGCTCGCGGCCTATGCGCGCATCGCGGGCGAGGGCGGCGGCCTGCTGGTCCTCGACGACACGCAGGCGCTCGGCATCCTGGGCCGGGGGCCCTCCGCGGCCTGTCCCTTCGGCCATGGCGGCGGCGGGTCGCTGGGCTTCCAGGGCGTGGCCGGCGCGCAGATCGCGGTCGGCGCCTCGCTCGCCAAGGGCTTCGGCGCGCCGCTGACGGTCCTGTCGGGCAGCCACGCGCTGATCGAGCGCTTCGTGCGCGACAGCGAGACCCGGCTGCACTGCAGCCCGCCGTCGAGCGTGGCGGTGGCTGCCGCGCGGCAGGCCGTGGCGCTCGGCGCGCGCTTCGGCGAGGGCTGGCGGGCCCGGCTGCTGCAGCTGGTGCTGCGCTTGCGCGAGACGCTGGCGCAGGCCGGGCTGGAGCCGGTCGGCCGGCTGCCGTTCCCGGTCCAGTCCTTCGTCTCGCGCCAGGGCCCGGAACTGGCGCCGCTGCTGTTGCGCCGGCTGCACGCCGGCGGCGTGCGGGCACTGCTGACCCGTGGCTGCCAGGAGCTGGCGCCGCGCCTGACCTTCATCGTCACCGCCCTGCATCGCCAGGCGCAGATCGACCGCGTGGAGCAGCTGCTGGCCCGGGCCGGCCAAGCCGCCGCGCCGTTCGCGGCGTTGACCCACGCCATCCACTGAGGAGCCGTCATGGACCATCCCGCAATCTTTGCCGAGCAGCCTTTCACCGGCATGCTCGCGGCCGGACCTTCGCAGGAAGCGTTCGAGATCCTCGATGAAGCCTTCGAAGGCGAGCTCGGCCGCGGCCGGATGCAGCCAAGGCGCGTTCGACCGCAGCGGGCCGCCCCGCGCCGTCCGCCGGCGCGCCCGCCACAGCGCCGACCGCGTCCTCGGCCTCGCGTGCCGCGCCCGCCGATGCCCTGGCCGCCGGTCGGCGGCGGCTACCCGCTGCCTTTCGTGGCCGAGCCCTTCGGCGTTCCGGCGGGGTCCGACACCTGGCACTGCGTCCAGGAATGCCTGCAGCGCGGCCCCGCAGCCGCGGCGCCCCCTGCTGCCGATGCGGCACCGCCCGAGGCCGCGCCTGCGGACGCGCCTGCGGACGCGCCATCCGACGCGCCCGAGGGCGAGTTGGCGCCGGGAACGATGAGCCTGGCGGCCGCGATCGCCGATCCGCGCTCAGCCGGCGCCGGCATCTACACGATCTACAAGAACGGCGAGCGGCTCTACGTCGGCCGCGCCAATTCGCTGCGGCGCCGGCTGCAGCAGCACCTGTGGTGCCTCACGCACCTGAAGCTCGGCGTCGGCCGCTTCAGCGTCAAGCTGACGCCGATGCGCGGCGCCACGCCGGCCCAGCTGGGCCGGGTCGAGGCCGCGGTCATCGACCGCTTCGGACGCCGTTCGCAGGGCGGCCAGCTGGCCAACGTCAAGTCGCGCGAGTTCGAGCAGGCCTTCGAAGCCGGGGCCTGAGGCCATTCGCGAAGCCATGAACCCAAGGAGACCACCATGCACACGCCTTCCTGCCCCTGTCAAACGTGCCAGTCGCGCCGCCAGCGCAGCCTTGGCGCCCGCGCGCCGCTCAGCGAATCCGAGGAGGTCGAGCTCGCGATGGAGCTGCTCGGCGTCTCGAACGAAGCCGAGTGGGAGCAGTTCCTCGGCAAGCTCTTCAAAGGCATCGGCCGCGGCCTCAAGAAGGTCGGCTCCTTCGTCGGCAGCAAGGTGCTCAAGCCGCTCGGCGGGGCCCTCAAGGGGCTGGCGAAGCAGGCCCTGCCGCTGGTCGGCGGCGCGCTCGGCTCCTTCATCCCGATCCCGGGGGTCGGCACCGCGATCGGCAGTGCGCTCGGCAGCGCGGTCAGCAAGGCGCTCGAGATGGAATTCGGCGAGATGGAGAGCGAAGAGGCCGAGTTCGAGATCGCGCGGCGCTTCGTGCGGGTCGCGGCCAGCGCGGCGCAGCAGGCCAGCGCCGCGGCGCCCGGCACCTCGCCCGAAGCGGCGGTGCGCGAAGCACTGCTGGCCGCCGCCCGGGCCCACGTGCCGGCCTTCGCGGCCAACGAGGCCGAGCTCATGAGCGAGGCGGAGGCGGAGGCAGAGTACGAGTACCAGGGCGAGGGCGAGTTCGAAGCCGGCAGCAGCCGCGCGATGTCCGGCCGCTGGCAGCGCCACGGCCGCCACATCGTGCTGCTCGGCACCTGAGACCCGCCGCGACCGGAGACCGCCATGTACCGCCCGTTCCCGACCTCCGCCGGCCGATCGGCCGAGTTCGAGGAGGAGTTCAGCTTCGTCGGCTTTCCGAAGCCGGTGATGGATGCCCTGAAGGCAAGGAATGAAACGCTGGCGATCCAGCGTGCCGCCAGCGCCGGCTTTCGCGACGAGAACACCTTGACCGACCTGGTGTTCTTCGCCCGCCATCCGGAGCGCAATGGGGCGCCGCTGCGCAGCAGCGAGTCCGGCTTCAATGCACTGGCCGCCGAATGGATGGCGATCCGCGACCGGCTGGTGCGCTCGACGCCGCGGCCCTCGGCGCCGGCCGCACCGGCGGCGCCGCCCGCCGCGGGAGAGTCCGACATCGTCAACGTGCGCGGCATCCTGGTGGCGCGCCAGATCGCGGCCCAGCTTGACGCCCTACTGGCTGCCGCCCAGGCCGACGGCGTGCCGCTCGGCGGCAGCGGCTTTCGCTCGCCGGCCGAGCAGATCGCGGTGCGCAAGAAGAACTGCGGCCCGACGCCCTACGACATCTATGACAAGTCGCCGAGCGCATGCACGCCGCCGACCGCCAAGCCCGGCACCTCGATGCACGAGCGCGGGCTGGCGATCGACTTCAAGTACGGCTCGCAGATGGCGCAGCAGTTCAAGGACACGCCCGGCTTCGGCTGGCTGCAGCGCAACGCGGCGCGCTTCGGATTGAAGAACTACCCGAAGGAGCCGTGGCACTGGTCCACCACCGGCACCTGAGCACCGGGTGCGAGGAGACACACCATGAACGACGAAGCCATGTTCGAGACGCTCGCGCCCGCCGGCGAGGCGGAATTCGAGTTCGAGTTCGAGTCGGGGCAGGCGAAGAAGAAGCCGGCGCCGCCGGTGGTGCTGCCGACGTTGACGATCCGCAACCGGCCCTTCGTGGTGCTCGACCGCTTCGCCTTCGACGGCCCGGCCGTGCCCGCAGCGCACGACGAGATCATCGACCGCATCGCGCGCCTGGTGGTCGCGAGCCGGGTCTCGGGCGATCCGATCGAGACCGTGCGGCTGGTCGGCCACACCGACCCGACCGGCAAGGCCAGCTACAACCTCGGCCTGGCCGAGCGCCGTGCGAAGGCGGTCGAGACCAAGCTGCGCGCCGCCCTCGCGGCGCTCGGCCCGGTGCCGGCGGGCAAGCTCACCATCGTGCCCCAGACGCTCGGCGAGACGCGGCCCGTGGTTTCCAATGCGACGGCCGACGGCCGGGCCATGAACCGGCGCGTGGAGGTCTTTCTCGGCACCGGCTGCAATGCCTTCTTCGCCCAGTACGACCTGCGCTTCCTGCCGGGCGACCCGACCTTCGGCATTCCGGCCTACCCGAACCTCAACGCGACGCAGAAGGCGCAGCGCAGCGCCGACGTCGGCGCGCTGGTGCCCGAGCTGCTGGCGCGCCGCGACCTGCGCGCCAGCGAAGCCCTGGCCGGCCGCGTGCCGCCGCCCAAGGCGCTGCCCCCGGGGGCGCTGCGCAACAGCGCGCTGCGGCTCTCGGCGGGTCAGCTGGCGCTGTTCCGCGAGTACTTCGAGGATGGCCGTGGCGGCATCGAGTTCGGCGCCTTCCAGACCTGCTTCGAGCGCTTCGCCAACGGCCAGCTGCGCAGCCCGATCGCGGCCGACCGCAGCGCCGGCGTCGGCGAGCCTAACGGCGACTTCTTCTTCCTGTTCGCGGAGTTCGCCTTCCTGTGCATCGACTCGGGCATCGAGCCGGCGCTGTGGACCCAAGCCCTGCGCACTTTCGTGAAGGCGCAGGAGATCTTCATGCACGTCTACCGGCCGCGGCCGGTGTCGCCGCCGCCCGCGGTCGGCGCCCCCTTGCCGGCCTGCGGGCGCGATCCCCAGGGCAGGCCGCGAGCGCGGCGCCGGCTCGACAGTTTTCGCAACGGCAATTTCAAGGCCACCGGCGGCTCGCCCACGGTCGGTGCCGGCCAGTCTTCGCCGGCCGGCCGCCGGGCGCTGGCCGCCAAGTACGCGGCGAAAGACCTGGCGGCGCTGCGGCGCGAGGCGCAGGCCAACCTGCAGCGTGCCCAGTGCATGCCCTGAGCGCCGCAGCCATGCTTCGCATCGATTGCCACTGCCATGCCGGCCAGGGCGACGGCCTGACCGGCCCCTGGGACACCGACGCACCGCTCGATGCCTACCTGCGGCGCGCGGCCCGCGCCGGCATCGCGCGCAGCGTGCTGCTGCCGGCCTTCCATTCGGACTATGCGCAGGCCAATCTTGCACTGTCGCGGATCGTCGCCGCCCGGCCCGAGCGCTTCATCGGCTTCGCCATGGTGCACGCTCAACGCGACCGTGGCCGCGTGCTGCCGATGCTGAGCACCGCCGTGCAGCGCTATGGCTTCGCGGGCATCAAGGTGCACCGGCACGACGCCGCCATCAGCCGCGAGATCTGCGATGCCGCGCGCCGGCTCCGGCTGCCGGTGCTCTACGACCTGGCCGGCGAATCCTGGGTGGTCGAGCTGCTGGCCGGGCAGTACCCGGACGTCGTCTTCATCATTCCGCACCTGGGCAGCTTCGCCGACGACTGGCGGGCCCAGCTGGCACTGATCGATCACCTCGAGCGCCATCCGAACGTCTATGCCGACACGTCGGGCATCCGCCGCTTCGACCTATTGCAGCAGGCGGTGCGGCGGGCCGGCGCCCACAAGATCCTGTTCGGCTCCGACGGCCCATGGCTGCATCCGGCCCTGGAGCTCGAGAAGATCCGGCTGCTGCAGCTGACGCCGGAGGACGAGGCGCAAGTGCTGGGCGGCAACCTGGCGCGGCTGCTGGGCCTCAATGCAAGGGACGCTGCTGCGCCCGCCGCAACTGCAGTGCGCGGTCGGTGACGCCGAGCCGCTGTGCCGCCCGGTGCAGGTTGCCCTGCTCGCGTTCGATCGCGAGCCGGATCGCGCAGTCGGTCGCGGCCTGGCCGATCTCCTTCAGGCCGAGGCCGAGCTCGATCGCATCGCGCGCCGCCCGCTCGAAGCAGCCCTCCAGCGCATCGCGCGAGGGCGCGATGGCCGCCGGCCGCTCGTCCTCGGGGACGTCGCCGATGGTGATCGGCCCGCCACCGGCGTGCCGATGGCACAGCCACGAGACCACCCGCCGCAGCTCGCGCACGTTGCCCGGGTAGTCGCGCGCCTTCAGGTACTGGCAGACCGGCTCGTCGAAGCCGTCGCCGCCCTCGGCATCGTCGAAGCCGGCCTGGAAATGGGTCGCCAGTGCGAGCACGTCCTCCTTGCGCTCGGCCAGCGGCGGCGTGCGGCAGATCGATCCGGCGATGCGGTAGTAGAGGTCGGCGCGGAAGCTACCGTCAGCCACGCCCGCATCGAGATCGCGGTGGGTCGCCGACACCAGCCGGAACGCGGTGTGCTGCCAGGCATTGCTGCCGACGCGCTTGTACTTGCCTTCCTGCACCACCCGCAGCAGCTGGGCCTGCAGCGGCGGTGGCAGTTCGCCGATCTCGTCGAGGAACAGCGTGCCGCGGTGGGCCTGCGCGAACGCGCCCTCGCGCGGGTTCATCGCGCCCGTGAAGGCGCCGCGTTCGTGGCCGAAGAACTCGCTGCCGGAGAGCTCGGGCGTGATGGTGGTGCAGTCGACGATCACCATCGACCCCTTATCGGCGCGGCGGTCGAGGTCATGGATCAGCCGCGCGATCAGTTCCTTGCCGGTGCCGCTCTCGCCGGTGATCAGCACCGGCCCCTGCGAGAACACCGCCACCTCGACTACCTGCCGGACCAGCGCCCGCCAAGCCGGGCTGTGGCCGACCAGGACACCGCACACGCGCGGGCTGTCGACCAGCGCCTGCACAGTGCGCAGCCGGGACAGCCGGGCGCATACCTGCGCGGCGTCGGCGGGCAAGGGGGTCCACCGCATCACGTCGGCGGCGCCGGCGCGCAGCAGCGACCAGGCCTCGGCGGCCGACAGCCTGCCGGGCGCGACCACCAGCACCAGCACCACCGCGCGGCGGCTGGCCAGGCGCAACTGTTCGAGGATCCGGTCGTTGACCGCCCCCAGCACTATCAGCCCGTAGTCTTGTGCGTCGGCGGGCATCGGCGTCGTCTGCAGTCCCGATCGGTGCAGGAGGGCGAGCACCGCCTCGCGGACGGCCGCCGGAAGCGGATCGAAGAATTGAATCCACGCAGTCGGCGACACGTCGGCTCGATGCATGGGCTCCTCCTGTCGAGCGGGGAGACAGTGTGAGCGTTCGCTATGCTCGGCGAAATACGACGGAAGCCTGTGATGCGTTGCAGACGCAGTTCGCAAGAGGCGTGAGCGCTTGTTACGCGCGTCGCCATGTCGACGACGGGATTGGGTCCAAAGTTTTCATTTCTTGTGCCGATCGGGACCCAGGCGGCGAACTGGGGTCGCTTTCCTAATCCTCTGCGACGGAGGAATCAAGCCCCGCAGGGCGTATCGCTCCTGACTTTCGGCTGCGCCCCGCGATCCGGCATTCGGCCTACGCCGAATGTTGCCGGCGTTGCCCCCTCTTCGGCGTATTGACGCTCCCGGCGGCGTGGCGAGGCGGCGATCCGGTCGCCGCGGCCCTTCAACAAGGGCGCGCGCCGCCGATAATCGAAGACTGACCGCGACCTCCATGAACAACTTTTCGAAATCCCGCAGCAGCTTTCGATGCGTACGGGTAAGGAGCGCGCGATGCCGATGCTGCTCATGATGACCGCGGCCGGCGAGACCCGGCAAGTGCAACTCAACCCCCACGACAACAAGGTGGGCCGCAGCGCGACCAACGACGTGATCGTCGACTCCGCCCAGGCCAGTCGCGACCATGCGGTGATCGACGTCGAACAGGCCTTCGTCACGATCACGGATCTCGGCAGCCGCAATGGCACCTTCGTGAACGACGTCCGGATCGAGAGTCAGGTCCTGGTCCATGGCGATGCCATACGCCTGGGCCGCTACGAGATGCGCTTCGTCGCGACCGATCAGGAGTTCACCCAGGTCGAGGCGCTGCGCCTGCTGACCATGCACGGGCTGCTGGTGAACGTCGGCCAGGCAGCTTCGCACTCGGATGCGCCGACGGCCCCCGGCGTGCCGGTGAGCCGCCGAGGCAAGCTCTGAGACGAATCACTCGGGCGCGGGAGCCCGGGTCGGTTCAGTCCAGCGTGGCGCCGGACTGCTTCACCAGCTTCTGGTGTTTCGTCAGCTCCGCCTGGAAGAAGGCCGGTGCCAGATCGGGCCCCTTGTCGAGGATCGTGAGCCCCTGCGCCGCCATCGCGGTCTGCGCCTCGGGCGATGCGAGCGCGGCCTTGACTGCGGCGTAGTCGCTATCGACGATCGATTTTGGCAGGCCGGCCGGACCGATCAGCGCGATCCAGGCGTCGAAGCCGTACTTGGGCACGCCGGCCTCCGCCACCGTCGGCAGCTCGGGCAGCGCGGCGGAGCGCGAGGGCGTCGATACCGCCAGCGCCCTCAGCGCCCCGGCCTTCACCTGCGGCGCGACCTGCGAGATCGAGACGAATCCCAGTTGCACCTGGCCCCCGATCAGGTCGGTGATGAGCGGGCCGGTGCCGCGGTATGGCACATGCTTCATGTCGATGCCGGTCTCGCTGATGAGCAGTTCGCCCGCCAGGTGCAGGGTGCTGCCGTTGCCGGCCGACCCATAGTTGAGCTTGCCGGGGTTGGCCTTGGCATAGGCCAGCAGTTCCTGGAGGTTCTTGACCGGGAGCGCCGGGTTGACCACCAGCACCAGCGGCACCGTGGCGAGCACGGCGATCGGCGTGATGTCCCTCAGGCTGTCGTAGGGGACCGTCTTGTAAATGCCCGGATTGATGACATGGTTCGACGAGATCATGCCGAGCGTCAGGCCGTCCTTGGGCGCCTTCACGACCTGGCTGGTGCCCGGAATGCCACCGGCGCCGACCACGTTCTCGACCACGATCGGGCGGCCGGTCGCCTTGCCGAAGCCCGGCGCGATGGCGCGCGCCACGGCATCGACCGTGGAGCCGGCCGCCAGCGGGACGATCAGGCGCAGCGGCTTGTCGGACTGCGCTTGCGCGGTGGCGAGGCAGCCGAAGGCCAGCAGCAAGGCCAGCGCGGCGCGCCGGGAGGGAGTGGGGTTCATGGGTCGTCTCCTGGTTTTGTGGATTCAGGCGTGCCGCTGCTGCAGCGTCTCGAAGGACACCAGTTCGCCGGCGATCGCGCTGGCCGCCACGGTCGGCGGGCTCGCGAGCCAGACCTGGCCCGGACCGCCGCGGCCCGGAAAGTTGCGGTTGATGGCGCTCACCGTGATCTGGCCGGCACTCACGGAGCCGCCGGGGCCGCAGTTGCCGCAGGCGCCGCACGAAGGCTGCAGCAGGCGCGCGCCGACCGACTCGAACGCATCCAAGTAGCCCTGCGCCACGCAGTGGTCGCGCACGGCCGTGGTGCCGAACTGCAAAAAGAGCTGAACGTTCGGCGCCACCTTCAGCCCGCGGTCGGCGGCCCAGCGCAGCACCGCGTGGTAGTGGTCGAAATCCTCACGCTTGCCGGCGGTGCACGATCCGCCGTAGGCGATGTCGATGCGCACCGGGGCCTCCACCTGGGCCAAAGGCAGGCTGTTGCCGGGGTCGCCCGGGCGCGCCACCATCGGCGGCACGCGGTTGCAATCGACGCGCAGGGTCCGCTCATATTCGGCGCCCTCGTCGCTGCGCATCCAGGGCTCGATCGCGAAGTCGATGCCGCGCCGCTCGCGCAGGAAGCGCACCGTTTCCGTGTCGGGCGCGACGATGCCCGTGAAGCCGCCGAGCTCGGCCGTCATGTTGGTGAGCGTGGCCCGTTCGTCGGTCGACAGCCCCGCCACCGCCTCGCCACCGAACTCGAACACCTTCCCGACTCCGCCGCCGCTGCGAATGAAGGGCAGGGCCAGCAGGTGCAGCACCAGGTCCTTGGCCGTCGCGCCGGCCGGCAGCGAGCCGTCGAGCACGATGCGCAGCGACTGCGGCACGGTGAGCCGCACCGCGCCGGTCACGAAGGCATTGGCCATGTCGGTGGTGCCGACGCCGAAGGCCACGCAGCCCAGCGCGCCGCTGTGCGGCGTGTGGGAGTCGGTGCCGACGACCAACTGCCCCGGCAGCGCGTAGTGCTCGGCCACCATCGCGTGCGAGATGCCGGCGACGTTGCTGCCGTCGTCGGCGGCCGCCTCGGCCTCGCTCAGCGTGCGGTGCATCCGCAGCGCGTAGGCTGCCGCGAAGTCGCGCTGCGCCTCGACCATGCGATGCACGTTGGGCACCAGCCCGCCGCGTACGTGCGCGGGGCTCTCCTCGACGTAGGAGGTGTGGTCCTCAAACACCAGGATCGAGCCGGGCTCGTGCAGCGTCAGCGGGCGTCCGAAGGTGGCGTGCAGCATGTGCGCCGCCATGCCGGTGTAGTACTCGTGGATGAAGCGCCAGTCGGCCCGCACGAAGGCGCCGTCGCCCGGCGCGGGATGGGCCGCGGTCAGCTCGGTGGCCAGTGCGTGGTGCGCCACGATCTTCTCGAACAAGGTTCGCGGGCGCGTGGATATCGCCGTGGACGCGATGCGGATGTCCCGCATGAAGCGCTGGCCGAAGCGAAGCAATCCGCCGCTGCGGAGGATCGCCGAGGCCAATGCATCGCGGCCCGCCACGAGCTCGTCGAGCGCGATCGGCTCGCCGGCCTGGATGCGGTCGACCAGGCCGAAGTCGGTCGACGTCAAGAGCCCGATGTTGTCGGCGTTCTGGCGGTAGATGCGCTCGAAGCTCTCGGCGATCACCAGCCGGACGCCGGCGAGCTTTTCCGCCGCCGGACTGTGCTCGCGCGAGGAACCCTTGCCGTAGCGCTTGCCGGCGACGACGACCTCGATGCCACGGGCGCGGATCGCGTCGGTGCCGATGGGCGTCGCAGCGCCGGCCCGGAACCCGGTGTAGGGGTAGCGGCCGAGCTTGTCGTCGTAGTGTGTGAGGATCGGCAAGGGTGTGATCTCGTCGGTCGAGACGTCGTCGCGCAACGGACGGGCCTCCGCGAGCGACACGCGTCCGCCCTGCAGGCTGCGCGCCACGGCATCGGCCGACTGGCTCAGGAAGAGGACGGCGGGGGCGAACTGGAGTGCTTGCGGGCGGGCTGGCGAACGGGCGGGCATGCCGGATCATCGCCAGCCCGCGGTCCGCCGAAAAGCGCTCATGCGGCAGACGGGCTCTCGCAAAACGCGAGATCCGGACTTACCCTTTGAGACTGTCGATCAAGGCCGCGACGGCGCGCGCCCGCGGCGACTTGCGCAGCGCATACATGCGCAGTTCGCGCGCGGCCCAAGGCTCGTCGAGCGGGCGCCGCACGAAACGCGGATTGCCGGCGTAGGCCGCTGCCGCGCTTTGCGGAATCACCGCGATTCCGAGCCCGGCCTCGACCATGCGGCAGACCGCATCGAAGCTGCTAACCGACACCGTTGGCGCGAAGGGCCGGTGCAGGCCGGCGGCGCGCTCGTGCAGCGAACTGTCGAGGGCGCCGCCCTGGTGGACGCCGATCAGTGGCTGCTCCAGCGCCTGCGCAAAGCTCAGCGCCTTGCGCTTCGCGAGCGCATGGCCGGCGGGCAGCACCACCTGCAGCGGGTCGATCGCGAAGGGCCAGGACTCGAGGCCCGCGGGCACCGGCATGTCGACGCCGATGCCGACATCGGCCCGGTCGTCGAGGCAGGCCCGGATGACGTCGCGCGTGTCGTTTTCCTGCAGCGACACTTCGACTTCGGGGCACGCGGCCATGAAGGCGCGAAGCCGTTCGGGCAGGAAGCCGATCACGGCCGACATGTTGGCGTAGAGCCGCACCGTCCCGCGCACTTCGTCGCCGGCGGCCTGCACCTCGCGCACCAGCGCCTGCAGGTCCTCGTCGATCTTCTCTCCGCGCGTCAGTACCATGCGGCCGGCGTCGGTCAGCGCGATGCCGCGTGGCGAACGGATCAGCAGGGGCGTGCCGAACACATGCTCCAGGTCGGCGATCCGCCGGCTCAGCGCCGACGGGGCGATATGCGCCTGCGCGGCGGCACGGACGATCGAGCCCGCGCGCGCGGCGAAGACGAACAGTCGAACGCTGTAGGGGTCGACGCGGTGGATCAAGGCAGTTCTTCCCGGGCGAGGGGCGACACAGGGCGCGGAACCTCTTTGTACCAGCGTCCCGGAGCGCACCGCCAGCGCGCCGTTCGATCCACCGCGGTCATTCGCCCCCCTCGCCGTTCTGAAACCCCTCCTTGAACGCGTCGCGCAGGAACTGCACGAATGCGGAGACGGCCAGTGGCACATGGCTCGCATACGGGCGAATCGCGTAGAGATGCTCGGCGAATGTCCCGACCGGCGCCCATCGGGGCAGCACCCTGACCAATCGGCCGGTCTTCAAGGCCGCCTGGGCGCTGAAGTCGGGCAGCAGCGCGATGCCCAGCCCCGCCAGCGCGGCATCGCGCAAGGCTTCGCTGTTGTTGGCCGCGAAGGGGCCCGCGATCGGGACCGTGACGCGTTCGGAGCCGCCGCGCCGTTCGGACTGGAAGGTCCAGGTAGGGACGTCATGCGCGCGCGGGTAGTAGAGGCAGTCGTGCGCGCCCAGGTCGCCAGGCTCGCCCGGGGCGGCGCGGTGCCGCAGGTAGGCCCGGCTCGCCACCAGCACGGACCGTGTCTCGCACAGTTTCCAGGCGACATGGGTGTCCGGCACCGAGACGGCATGCCGAATCGCGAGGTCGAAGCCTTCCATGGCCAGCGAGCTGAGCCGGTCGGAGAGGTCGAGCTCCAGCCGCACCTGCGGATTCGCGCGCAGGAAGCCCGCGATGCGCGGCACCAGCTGCTGGCGCGCCAGTGCCACCGGCGCCGTCACGCGTAGCAGGCCGCGCGGCGTGC
Source organism: Variovorax sp. P4_D9 (assembly GCF_056401695.1). Taxonomy (NCBI): domain Bacteria; kingdom Pseudomonadati; phylum Pseudomonadota; class Betaproteobacteria; order Burkholderiales; family Comamonadaceae; genus Variovorax; species Variovorax sp. P4_D9. The sequence goes on along the minus strand of NZ_JBFUIU010000108.1, from coordinate 449 downwards.
CCGCCAGGTCGCGCACGCTGGCGAAGGTGTGGGCGATGCGCTCGTAGGGCTCGCGCGTCTCGTCGGCAAGCCGCTGTCCGGCCTCGGTCAGCCGCACGCTGCGGGTCGTCCGGCGCACCAGCGCCACGCCGGCGGCGCGTTCGAGTTCGGCGATGTTCTGGCTCACCGAGGCCTTGCTGACGCCCAAGCGGGCCGCAGCGGCGGTATAGCTGCCTTGCTGGCCCAGCACGACGAGCCAGTGCAGAGGGGTCCAGAGCGATTCGACGTTTCGGTCATTCATGGGATCCATTGTTCATTAATTTGAACAATGAATTCAGATCCCGAGCCTTGGCAGAGGCTGCCGGCGTTCCTAGACTGCCCCCATCGCCTCGTACCCGATCAACCTCACCGCCAGACCATGACCATTCAATCCCGCGCTTCCGCCGCCATCGCCCACTTCATGTCAGGCC
>NZ_JBFUIU010000107.1:0-17456 GCF_056401695.1 Variovorax sp. P4_D9 | reverse complement strand
ATCTCGACCACCCGCTGCTGGCCCAGTGCCAGCGAGGCGGCCGGCGCATCGGCATGGGCGCCGAGCCCACAGCGTTCGATCTGCCTGCGCGCTTCGGCCAGCAGCGCGGCCTCCTCGGCGCGGTCGAGCCGCAGCATCGAGGCGATCCAGCCCCGGTGCCCGCGCCGGTGGGCGCCGAGCGCGACGTTCTCGAGCACGCTGCGGTTGCCGAGCAGCCGCACGTGCTGGAAGGTGCGGCCCAGGCCGCGCGCAGCGAAGTCGCGCGAAGGCTTGCCGGTCATCGCCTCGCCGAGCAGGCGGACTTCACCTTCGGTCGGATCGTCGACGCCCGAGATCATGTTGAAGAAAGTGCTCTTTCCGGCCCCGTTCGGGCCGATCAGCGCATGCACCTCGCCGGCCTTGAGCGTCATCGCGACCGCGTTGTTGGCGACCAGGCCGCCGAAGCGCTTGGTCACGCGGTCGGCCTCGAGCAGCAACTCGCCGGCGGCCGGCAGCGTGCGGCTGTCCAGCGCCGCGACCGCCTTCGCAGGCTTGACCGGCTCCCGCTTCAGGAAGCGGCCGCTGACGCGGGCCAGCGTCGGCCAAAGTCCTTCGGCGAATCGCTGCAAGACGAACAGCATCAGCAGGCCGAAGACGATCACCTCGAAGTTGCCGCTGGCACCCAGCAGCTTCGGCAGGATGTCCTGCAACTGCTCCTTGACCAGCGTGATCAGCGTCGCGCCGAGCACCGCGCCCCACAGGTGCCCGGAACCGCCGACCACCGCCATGAACAGGTACTCGATGCCGATGTTGATGTTGAACGGCGTCGGGTTCACGAAGCGCTGCATGTGCGCGTAGAGCCAGCCCGACAGGGCCGCCAGCAAGGCCGCGAGGACGAACACCTTGACCCGGTAGCGGGCCGTGTCGACGCCCATCGACTCGGCCATCACGCGGCCCGACTTGAGCGCGCGGACGGCGCGCCCTTCGCGCGAGTCGAGCAGGTTGTGCAGCGCCCAGAGCGCCAGCAGCAGCACGGCCCAGATCACCGGTCCCAGGGCGCGCGGCGACGCCAGCGAGAGGCCGCCGATGGTGAGCGCCGGCACGCCGGTGATGCCGGTCTGGCCGCCGAGGAACTCGAGGTTGCCGAACAGGAAGTAGAGGCTCAGGCCCCAGGCGATCGTGCACAGCGGCAGGTAGTGGCCCGAGAGCTTGAGCGTGATCGCGCCGAGGAACCAGGCAACGAGGAAGGTCAGCGCCATCCCGAACAGCAGGCCGACCCAGGGCAGCAGTGCCGGCGGAACCACGCCGCCGAGCGCCGCGGCGGCCATCGGCGACGTGCAGACCCAGGCGGTGGCGTAGGCGCCGACAGCGACGAAGGCAGCCTGGCCGAAAGACGTCATGCCGCCGACGCCGGTGAGCATCACGAGCCCGGCCGCGACCAGCGAATAGAGCGCGATGTAGCTGAACACCGTGACGGTGAATTCGGGCAGCCAGGGCCAGGCCAAGGCCAGCGCCGCGACGCAAAGAAGGGTGAGATGACGCCGGGTCATTCTTCATCCTCCACATGGCGGCTGCGCAGCGATCGCCACCACAGCACCGGAATGATCAAGGTGAACACCAGCACTTCCTTGAAGGCGCTGGCCCAGAACGACGAGAAGGCTTCGAGTTGGCCGACCAGCAGGGCGCCGACCAGCGCGATCGGGTAGCTCGCGAGGCCGCCGACGATCGCGGCGACGAAGCCCTTGAGGCCGATCAGGAAGCCGGTGTCGTAGTAGACCGTGGTCAGCGGCGCGATCAGCAGGCCCGAGACCGCGCCGATCAACGCCGAGAGCGCAAAGCTCAGGTCGCCCGACAGGTCGGTCGGAATGCCCATCAGGCGCGCGCCGACCCGGTTCATCGCGGTGGCGCGAAGCGCCTTGCCGACGATCGAGCGCTCGAAGAACAGGAACATCAGCAGCACCAGCACGAAGGCGACGCCCACCACCACCAGCGACTGGCCGCTGATCGGCAGGCTGCCGAGGTCGAAGCGCGCTTCGGAGAAAGGCGGCGTGCGCGAACCCTCGGCGCCGAAGAACAGGAGGCCGAGACCGACCAGCACGCCATGCAGCGCGACCGAGACGATCAGCAGGATCAGCACCGTGGCGTCGGCCAGCGGGCGGTAGGCCAGCCGGTACAGCAGCGGGCCGAGCGGCGTGATGAGGAAGAGCGTGGTCAGTGCCTGCGGCGCCAGCGAGCTCGGGCGCAGTCCCAGCACCAGGCCGGCGGCGATCACGGGGAACAGCAGCGTCCACACCAGCGTCGACTTCCAGTCGACCGTGACGCCGCGCTTCCAGCGCCAGGCCTCGACCACCAGCGTCATCGCGGCCAGCGCGACCAGCAGCCACAGCGTGGCCGGCACGCGTCCGGCGGTCAGGGCCGCCATCGACAGCGCACCGAAGGCCACCAGCTCGCCCTGCGGGATGAAGATCACCCGCGTGACGGAAAACACCAGCACCAGGGCCAAGGCCATCAGTCCGTAGACCGCGCCATTGACGATGCCGTCCTGCCCCAGCAAGAGGGCAATCTGCAAGTCCATATTGATTCCGGATCGGCCGTGCGTCGGCCTTTATTCATCGGAGGGAAAGCAGGAGGCGCCGCCCGACGCCTCCTTCAAGCGGCGGCTGCGCTCAGTTCGCTGGGGGGATGTATTTCCAGGCGCCGTTTTCAATTTTCACCATGACACGCGCGCGCTGGTCCAGACCCAGGTGGTCGTTGGCCGTCATATTGAAGACGCCATGCGCGCCGGGCAGTTCCTGGACCTGCTCGAGCGCATCGCGCAGCGCGGCGCGGAACTCGGGCGTGCCGGGCTTCGCCTTCTTGAGCGCGACCGGAACCGCGGCGGCCATCAGCAGGCCGGTGTCCCAGGCGTGGGCGCCGAAGGTCGACACCGTGCCTTTGCCGTTGGCGGCCTCGTAGGCGGTGACATAGGCCAGCGCCGACTTCTTCACCGGATTGCCCGCCGGCAGCTGCTCCGCCACAAGCACCGGGCCGGCCGGCAGGAAGGTGCCCTCGACGTCCTTGCCGCCGACGCGCAGGAAATCGGCGTTGGCGACGCCGTGGGTCTGGTAGACCTTGCCCGTGTAGCCGCGCTCCTTGAGGCTCTTCTGCGGCAGCGCGGCCGGCGTACCGGAGCCGGCGACCAGCACCGCATCGGGCTTGGCCGAGATCAGCTTGAGGGTCTGGCCGGTGACCGAGGTGTCGGTGCGCGAATAGCGCTCGTTGGCGACGATCTTGATCTTCTTCAGATCGGCGGCCTTGCTGAACTCCTGGAACCAGCCTTCGCCGTAGGCATCGGAGAAGCCGACGAAGCCGACCGTCTTGACGCCGTTGGCGGCCATGTGCTCGGCGATCGCGAGCGACATCATGATGTCGTTCTGCGGCGTCTTGAAGACCCAGCGCTTCTTGGCGTCCATCGGCTCGATGATGCGGGCCGAGGCGGCCATCGAGATCATCGGCGTCTGGCTCTCGGCAGCGACGTCGATCATCGCCAGCGAGTTCGGCGTGGTGGTCGAGCCGAGGATCACGTCGACCTTGTTCTCGGAGATCAGCTTGCGCGTGTTGTTGACCGCCGCCGTGGTGTCGCTGGCGTCGTCGAGCAAGATGTAGTTGATCTTCTGGCCGCCGATGGTCTTGGGCATCAGCGCGATCGTGTTCTTCTCGGGAATGCCGAGCGACGCGGCCGGGCCGGTGGCCGACACGGTGACGCCGACATTGATGTCGGCCTGGGCCAGCGCCGAGGCCAGCAGCATGGCTGCGAAGGCGAGGGGTTTCAGAAGCTTCATACGGGTTGTCTCCGGTTTTTCGAGGGGTTGAGAATAAGGGGTGAACGGGCCGCGTGGTGGATGGCTTCAGGCATCGACGGCAGTCACGCGCAAGGGCATATGCACCGCCGGCAGGCCGCCGAGGAACAGGTCGGCCACCACCGGCGCCATCGATTCGTAGTCGAGCTCGCCATCCGGACGCATCCAGATGAACATCCAGTTGATCATGCCGAACAGCAGCATGGTCAGCGGCTTGTCCAGCGCGGCCTGCTGCAGGTCGGGCCGCAGTTCGGCGACCACGCGCGCGAAGCCGGCGACCACCGTTCGCTGGGTGTCCAACACGCGCTGGCGGTCTTCTTCCTGGAGGAACTTGACGTCTTCGGTGAGCACGCGGTGCGCATGCTTGGCACCGGCGTATTCCTCGACGAAGCGGCGGATCAGCTCGCGCAGGCGGGCGTCGGGCGCCAAGCCCTGCTGCTCGACGTCGGCCACCAGGTCTTCGAGGCGCGAGACATGGTTCTCGGCGATGCTCACGAGCAGGCTGTACTTGTCGCGGTAGTAGTGGTAAAGCAAGCCCTTCGAGAAGCCGCAGGCCTCGGCCACTTGGTTCATCGAGGTGGCCGAATAGCCGCGGTTGGCGAACAGCAGCGCCGCATGCGCGAGGATCATTTCGCGTTGATCGTCGTATCCGGCAGAGCGTCCGCGGGCCATGGCTTCCTTGTCGAGTGGATTCAGCGTTCGTCGAACGAGAGCACCACCCGCTCGGTCAGCGGATGCGCCTGGCAGGTCAGCACGAAACCGGCGGCCACCTCGTTCTTGTCGAGCGCGAAGTTTCGCTCCATTCGGACCTTGCCTTCCATCAGCTTGGCGCGGCAAGTGCCGCAGACCCCCGAGGTGCACGAGAAAGGCACTTCCATGCCGGCCGCCGAGGCGCAGTCGAGGATGCTCGGCTGGTCCTTGCGGAACTCGATCTCGCGCTGCAGGCCGTCGCGCACGATGACGATCTTCGCCAGTTCGGCATCGCCCGGCTTGGCCTCGTGGATCACGGCGCCGACCGGCGCGCCCTCCGGTGCGGCGACGCCGAAGCGCTCGATGTGGATCCGCTCCTCGGGCACGCCGGCAGCCAGCAGCGCGGCCTCGGCCTCGTCATTCATCTGGAACGGACCGCAGATGTAGGCATGGTCGATGCTGCCAGCCGGCAGCACGCTCGCGAGGAACTCGCCGATCTTGGCCTGGTCCATGCGGCCCATGTTGAGCGGCGCATCGGTCGGCTCGCCCGAGAACACGTGGTGCAGCACCAGCCGCGTCATGTAGCGGTTCTTGAGGTCCTCGAGTTCTTCCTTGAACATCGTGGACTGCAGCTTGCGGTTGCCGTAGATCAGCGTGAATTGCGACTGCGGCTCGCGCGCCAGCACCGTCTTCATGATCGACAGGATCGGCGTGATGCCACTGCCGCCGACGATGCCCACGTGCTGGCGCTTCGATTGCGGCTCGATCGGCACGAAGAAGCGGCCCTGCGGCGCCATCACGTTGATGGTGTCTCCAGGCTGCAGTTTCTCGTTGATCCAGTTCGAGAAGGTGCCGCCCTTGACCTTGCGCACGCCGACGCGCAACTCGCCGTCGTCGATGCCGGCGCAGATCGAGTAGGAACGGCGCAGGTCCTGGCCGTCGATGTCCTTGCGCAGCGTGAGGTACTGGCCCTGGGTGAAGCCGAAGGCTTCGCGCAGGTCGCTCGGCACATCGAAGGAGACGATGACGGCTTCGTCAGTGTCGGGCTCTACGGCGCGCACGCGAAGCGGGTGGAAGATGACGCTCATGGGGATGTCTCTGTTCAGATCGGCTTGAAGTGCTCGAAGGGTTCGCGGCAGGAGACGCAGCGGTACATCGCCTTGCAGGCGGTGGAACCGAAGGCCGACAGCCGCTCGGTGTTGCTGCTGCCGCAGCGCGGGCAGGCGACCGCATCGACCCGGCGGCCGAAGAAGCGGATCGGCACGGTGCCGTCGGGCGACGCCGGTCCGGGCGGCGCGATGCCGTACTCGGAAAGCTTCCGGCGGCCATCGGCGCTGATCCAGTCGGTGGTCCAGGCCGGGGCGCGCTGCAGCGTGACATGGGCCGGGCCGAGGCCGGCCTTGTCGATCGCCGCCAGCACGTCGTGCTCGATTACCTCGGTTGCCGGGCAACCCGAGTAGGTGGGCGTCAGCACGATCTCCAGTGCCTCGCCGTGTTCGATCACGTCGCGCACGATGCCCAGGTCGCGCACCGACAGCGCCGGCACCTCGGGGTCGAGCACGGTGCCGAGCACGTCCCAGGCCTGCGCGCAGCGCGCTTCGGCGGCGAGCGCAGTCACCACACGCCCCCGGGGAAGCTGCGCTGCAAGTGCTGCATCTCGGCCAGGATGTAACCCATGTGCTCGCTGTGAACGCCGTGCTTGCCGGTGCTGCGGAAGGCCGATTCCTTGGGCTCGGCCAGCGCCGCTTCGGCCAGGATCGTGCGCATCTCGGCCCGCCACGGTGCCTGCAGCTCCGACCAGCGCGGGCCCAGTCCGGTCGCCGCCGCTGCTTCGTCGACCGCATCGGACTCGAACATCTCGGGCACGTAGAGCCACAGGTCGCCGAGCGCACGCTCGATGCGCCGGCGCGACTCCTCGGTGCCGTCGCCCAGTCGCACCACCCAGTCGGCCGCATGCTGCTGGTGATAGCGCGCTTCCTTGACCGCCTTGCCGGCGATGCCCGCGAGTTCGGCGTCGCTGGAGGCGCGCAGGCGCTCCCACAGCAGCTTCATGAGCGTCGCGACCATCGCGTTGCGCAGCACCGTGAAGGCGAAGTCGCCGCGCGGCAGCTCGACCAGCGTCAGGTTGCGGTAGTCCTTCTCGTCGCGCAGGAAGGCCAACTGGTCCTCGTCGTGGCCGAGTCCCTCGATGCGGCCCGCGTGCGTCAGCACGGCGCGGGCCTGGCCGATCAGGTCGAGCGCCATGTTCGACATGGCGATGTCTTCCTCGAGGATCGGCGCGTGGCCCGACCACTCGGCGATGCGCTGTCCGAGGATCAGGCAGGTGTCGCCGAGGCGCAGCAGGTACTGCACGGCGGGCGTGTTGTCGATGGCGATGGAAGCTTGCATGGTCAAGTGCTCACATGTGGTCCACGGAACCGGGCAGCTTGTAGAAGGTCGGGTGGCGGTAGATCTTGTCTTCCGCCGGATCGAAGTACATGTCCTTGTCGGCCGGATCGCTGGCGACGATCTGGTCGGAGCGCACCACCCACACGCTGGTGCCCTCCTGGCGCCGCGTGTAGACGTCGCGCGCCATCTGGATCGCCATCTTCGGGTCGGCGGCGTGCAGGCTGCCGCAGTGCTTGTGGTCGAGGCCCGAGCGGCTGCGCACGAAGACCTCCCAGAGGGGCCATTCGGTGGCGGAGGCGGGCGTGGGGTTCGTCATCTCTTTGTTCCTTCGGGTGATGCCGGCCTCAGGCGGCCAGCGTGGTCGGTTCGGCGTGCTTGGCGGCATGGGCGAGCGCGGCTTCGCGCACCCAGGCGCCGTCTTCCCAGGCATTCACGCGGGCGCCCAGGCGCTCGCGGTTGCAGGGGCCGTCGCCGCCGATCACGCGCCAGAATTCGCTCCAGTCGATCGGTCCGTGGTCGTGGTGCTGGCGCTCCTCGTTCCACTTCAGGTCGGGGTCGGGCAGCGTGACGCCGAGCACCTTGGCCTGCTCGACCGCGGCATCGATGAACTTGGCGCGCAGGTCGTCGTTGCTGAAGCGCTTGATGCCCCAGCGCATCGACTGCGCCGAGTTAGGCGACTGGTCGTCCGGCGGCCCGAACATCATGATCGAGGGCCACCACCAGCGGTTGACCGCGTCCTGCACCATCGCCTTCTGCGCCTCGGTGCCCTGCTGCATCATCGTCAGCAGGGCCTCGAAGCCCTGGCGCTGATGGAAGCTCTCCTCGCGGCAGATGCGGATCATGGCGCGCGCATATGGCGCATACGAGCAGCGGCAAATCGGCACCTGGTTCATGATCGCCGCGCCGTCGACCAGCCAGCCGATGGTGCCCATGTCGGCCCAGCTCAGCGTCGGGTAGTTGAAGATCGAGCTGTACTTGGCGCGGCCCGTGTGCAGGGCATCGACCATCTGGTCGCGCGAGGTGCCGAGCGTCTCGGCGGCCGAATAGAGATAGAGCCCATGGCCGGCCTCGTCCTGCACCTTGGCCAGCAGGATCGCCTTGCGCTTGAGCGTGGGCGCGCGCGTGATCCAGTTGCCCTCGGGCAGCATGCCGACGATCTCGGAATGCGCGTGCTGGCTGATCTGCCGCACCAGGGTCTTGCGGTAGTGCTCGGGCATCCAGTCCTTGGCCTCGATGAAGCCGCCTTCGTCGATGCGGGCGTCGAAGCGCTGCTCGAGCTGCATCTCCTCGGCCGAGCGCACCGCCTTCTTGCCGTCGCCGGGCTCCTTGCCCATCGTGTCCATCGCTTGCGTGTACATGGTGTGTGTCCTTTCGGCCGGTGCTTATCTGGGGCGGGAATCGACCACGCGCCGCGCCTTGCCGGTGAGCGTGCGTTCGATCGAATCGGGCGCCAGCACCTCCACCTGGGTGGAGATGCCGACCAGGGTCTTGATGCGCTGCTGCAGCCACTGCGTGATCTCGCGCCGCTCGGCGTCGTCGGTGGCCGACACCGCCTGCGGCTGCAGTTCGCACTGCACCTGCACGGTGTCGAGCAGGCCGTCGCGGCTGACGTTGATGCGGTACTGGCCCGACAGCTTGGCGTGCTGCAGCACGATCTCCTCGATCTGTGTCGGGAAGACGTTGACGCCGCGGATGATCAGCATGTCGTCGGAGCGGCCGACGATCTTGCCCATGCGGCGGAACGAGCGCGCCGTGGGCGGCAGCAGGCGCGTGAGGTCGCGCGTTCGGTAGCGGATGATCGGCAGCGCTTCCTTGGTGAGCGAAGTGAAGACCAGCTCGCCCTCCTCGCCGTCTGGCAGCACCTCGCCGGTCTCGGGGTCGACGATCTCGGGATAGAAGTGGTCTTCCCAGATCACCGGGCCATCCTTGGTTTCGATGCATTCGCTGGCCACGCCCGGACCCATCACTTCCGACAGCCCGTAGATGTCGACCGCGTCGATGCCGGCCTTGCCCTCGATCTCGCGCCGCATGGCCTCGGTCCAGGGCTCGGCGCCGAAGATCCCGACCTTGAGCGAGCACTCGCGCGGGTCCTGCCCCTGGCGCACGAACTCCTCGATGATCACCTGCATATAGCTCGGCGTGACCATGATCAGGTCGGGCCGGAAGTCGCGGATCAGCTGCACCTGCTTCTCGGTCTGGCCGCCCGACATCGGGATCACGGTGCAGCCGGCGCGCTCGGCGCCGTAGTGGGCACCGAGGCCGCCGGTGAAGAGGCCGTAGCCGTAGGCCACGTGCACGATGTCGCCACGGCGGCCGCCGGCGGCGCGGATCGAGCGCGCCACCAGGTCGGCCCAGTGGTTGATGTCCTGCAGCGTGTAGCCCACCACGGTCGGCTTGCCGGTGGTGCCCGAGGACGCATGGATGCGCGCGACCTGCTGGCGCGGCACCGCGAACATGCCGAACGGGTAGTTGTCGCGCAGGTCCTTCTTGGCCGTGAACGGGAACTTCGACAGGTCGCTCAACTGCTTCAGGTCAGACGGGTGCACTCCCTTGGCATCGAAGGCCTGGCGGTAGTGGGGCACGTTGTCGTAGGCATGCTGCAGGGTCCAGCGCAGGCGCTGCAGTTGCAGGGCCTCGATCTGGTCGCGGCTGGCGGTCTCGATGGCGTCCAGGTCGCCGGGCATGGGTTGCTTCACGGGCATAGGTGTCTCCTGTGCGGGCTCAGTCAGCAACTGCCGGCTTGCCCTTGATGGTGTAGGAGCGGCCGCGGAACATCGCGATGCGCTCGCCACGCTGGTTGGTGATCTCGCTGTCGTAGACGCCAGTGCGTCCGGCCTTCGACAGCTCGACGCTGCGGGCCGTGAGGAGGTCGCCCTCGCGCGCCGGCGCCACCAGTTCGATCGCGAAGCCCGAGGCCACGGTGAGCTCGTTGTACGAATTGCAGGCGTAGGCGAAGGCGGTGTCGCACAAGGTGGCGAGAAAGCCGCCATGGCAGATGGCGTGGCCGTTGAGCATGTCGGCGCGCACGGTCATCGTGACCGTGGCCTGGCCCGGCGCCACCTCGGTGACGTCCATGCCCAGGCCGCGCACGGCGGCGTCGTTGGCGTACATGCGCTCGCGCACGAGCTCGGCGGTCTGCTGCGGGGTCGCTTCGATGGTGGGGTTCGACATGGGGTCCCTGTTTAGCGATCGGTGAAGACGGGCGCGCGCTTGGCGCCGAAGGCGGCCACGCCCTCGAGGTAGTCATGGGCGCTGCCCAGTTGCGCCTGCACCGCGGCTTCGGCGTCGAGCGCCTGGTCGAGGGTCAGGTGCTGGGCGCCGTCGATCGCGGCGCGGGTCGCCGCCAGGGCCTTCACGGGCATTGCGGCCACGCGCTGCGCGAGCTTGGCGGTCTCCTCGGAAAGTGCCGCGTCGGCTACGCACTTCCAGATCAGGCCGATGCGCTCGGCTTCGGCGGCGGACAGCTTGTCGCCCAGCATGGCCAAGCCCAGCGCGCGGGCGCGGCCGACGATGCGCGGCAGCAGCCAGGTGCCGCCGGTATCGGGCACGAGACCGATCTTGGCGAAGGCCTGGATGAAGCTGGCCGATTCGCCGGCCAGCACGAAGTCGCAATTCAGGGCCAGGTTGGCGCCGGCGCCGGCCGCCACGCCGTTGACCGCGGCGATCACCGGAACCGGCATCGAGCGCAGGCGCTGCACCAGGGGCTTGTAGAGCACTTCGATGGTGCGGCCCAGGTCCTTGGGCGGCTCGCCGGGCGCCGAGGGCGCGACCATCGGGTCGGCCAGGTCCTGGCCGGCGCAGAAGCCGCGGCCCGCCCCCGTGAGCACCACGCAGCGCACCTCGGCATTCGCAGCGGCGGCGTCCAGCCCCTGGCGCAGCGCCTGGTGCATGGCTTCGGTGAAGCTGTTGAGTGCGGCGGGCCGATTCAACGTCAGCGTCAGGACGGGGCCCTGCTGCGCGGCAAGCACGAGTGATTCGGACAAGCTGTGTCTCCAGTCTTGAGTATTGGCGTGGGGCGGGGGTCTTGACCGGTGTCAAAAGTATCATTGACCGACCGGTCGGTTAATCATAGGATCGAGAAAAGCTTGACGCAAGTCAAACTTGCCAAGGGATTACCCTTATTCCTGCTTCCCATTCAGAAACAACGGAGATTGCCGTGCCTTGTTATTCCATCGAAGGGGTGGTGCCGGTCGTCGATCCGAGCGCCTATGTGCATCCGACCGCGGTGCTGATCGGCGACGTGATCGTCGGTCCGGACTGCTATGTCGGGCCCTGCGCCGTGCTGCGCGGCGACTTCGGCCGCATCGTGCTGGAGCGCGGCTCCAATGTGCAGGACACCTGTGTCGTGCACGGCTTTCCCGCCCAGGACACGGTGGTCGAGGAGAACGGCCACATCGGCCATGGCGCGGTGCTGCACAGCTGCATCGTGCGGCGCAACGCGCTGGTCGGCATGAACGCGGTCGTCATGGATGAGGCCGAGATCGGCGAGGCGGCGATCCTCGCGGCCTGCGCGTTCGTGCCCGCCGGCAAGAAGATCCCCGCGCGATCGCTCGCTGCCGGCATGCCCGCGAAGGTGATGCGCGAACTGAGCGACCAAGAAGTGGCCTGGAAGCTGGAAGGCACGCGCACGTATCAGGACCTCACGCGGCGCAGCCTGGCGAGCATGAAGGAAGTCGAGGCGCTGACGGCGGTCGAGGCCGACCGGCCGCGCGTCAAGGCGCCGGACGTGAAGCCGTTGATCGCGACCAAGCGGGGTTGATCAGGCCCGGCGCGTCAGGTCGCGGTCGCTCTCCACCGCGAAATAGAACCATTCGGTGCCCGGCAGCGCCTCGGCGTTCGGGAACACGATGAAGCCGTCGCGGTCGGCATGCAGCACGCTGCCGTCCTCGCGTACGCCGATCGCTTCGCCACGCGCCACCGCATCGAAGGTGGCCCACTCGCGCACGAACTGGTCCTCCTGGTGCAGACGGTCGGTGACGCTGACCAGCCGCAGCAGCGAGGGCGCCAGCGGCGGCGACACGGCCGGGTCGGGCTCGATCATCCCCAGCAGCCGCAAGGTCGACAGGATGGCCCGGTACGCGACCTCCGGCGCCGACGGGTCTTCGTGCTGCCCGCATTCGAGCGTCACGCCGTAGCCGCCGCGGCTGCGCATGTATTCGTTGGTGCCCCAGCCGAAGGCCAGCGCCGCCTCGTCGGCGGCCTGTCCGCGCTGCGCCAGGCCGGAGGCATAGATGTCGAGCCAGCCCTCGACCACGCGCGGCGTGCCCAGGTGCAAGGCCAGCTGGCCTTCCTCGAAGGCGCGCGCGAAGGGTTCGAGCGTGCCCTGGTTGTCGCGCGGCCCGATCATCGCGAAGGCCTCGCCCTCGCTCTGGAACGAATGCAGGTCGAGCAGCACCTCGTGGCGGTCCAGCAGCGGACACAGCAGATCGGTGATCCGGGCCTCGTAGTCGCCCGGCGCGTCGCCCGGCGCGGTCGGCCGGAACAGGCGATTGAGGTTGCGCTCGCCTTCGCGACGCAGCCGCCGCCGCGCCAGCGGATTGGCCACCGGCACCAGGCTGAGCTGGCCGCGCAACAGCTGAAGCGAACCGGCATCGAGCGCCGCCACGATGCGCTCGATGCCGGCGCTGCCGCAGGTCTCGTCGCCGTGCACGCCGCCCAGCACGATCAGCCGGGGCCCGAACTGCAGGCTCTGGTAGGCGTGGATGCGGAGGAAATCGGGCGGCTCTGTCATTTCGCCGACCATCCTACAGCGCAGCGAAGGCCGGTCCTACCGCGGTCGCGGCGCTGCGGTGCGACAAGCATGGACCTGACAAAGGAGCAAGCCATGGCAACGCAGAGGAAGGATCCCGCCAAGACCGACGGTCTGAAGGATGCAGGAGGAGGCAACACCAAGGTCGAGCAGGGCGGTGAATCGGCCCCGCGCCTGCCTCACGAGCACGACCAATCGTCCGACAGCCAGCAGAACCAGGATGGCGGCGCGCCGCGCGTCGGCCGCCAGGCGCACGAAGACATCGAGCGCGGCCTGGTCGACACCGACAAGGGGCCGGTGACCGACCGGGTCTACAACGACAAGCTCAAGCCTTGACGGTGGTGGCCAGTTGCTCGCGCATCGCCCTCACCACGCTCCCATAGTCCTTGGCGTTGAAGATCGCGCTGCCCGCCACGAAGGTGTCGGCGCCGGCGCTGGCTACGCGCGCGATGTTGTCGGCCTTGATGCCGCCGTCGACTTCGAGCCGGATGTCGCGGCCGGTCTGGTCGATGCGCTGGCGCGCGAGTTCGATCTTGCGCAGGGCTGAATCGATGAAGCTCTGGCCGCCGAAGCCCGGGTTCACGCTCATGATCAGGATCAGGTCGATGTCGTCGATCGCCCAGTCGAGCGCCTCCAGGCCCAAGCCCGGGTTGAACACCAGCCCGGCCTTGCAGCCGGCCGCCTTGATCGCCTGGATGCTGCGGTGCGTGTGCGGCGATGCGTCGGGATGGAAGCTAATGTAGTCGGCACCGGCCTGCGCGAAGGCGGCCGCCAGCGCATCCACCGGCTGGATCATCAGGTGGACGTCGATCGGCACCGGCTGGCCGTCGGCCGTGTGGGCATGCGGCTTGAGGGCCTGGCAGACCATCGGCCCGAAGGTCAGGTTCGGCACGTAATGGTTGTCCATCACGTCGAAATGGATCCAGTCGGCACCGGCGGCGATGACGTCGCGCACTTCGTCGCCGAGGCGTGCGAAATCGGCCGAAAGGATGGAGGGGGCGATTCGGAAGGGGCTGCTCATGGGCCCGGATTGTCGCAGCAGGGCCGGCGGCTTGCAGCCTGCCGGGGCCCTTCCGTTACCATCGTCCTGATGTCCAGCCCCCCGATCAGCGTCCTCGTGGAGCCGCGCTACCTGCCAGACCAGTCCTCGGCCGAGGACCGGGTGCATACCTTCGCCTATTCCGTGACGGTGACCAACCATGGCAAGGTGGCGGCGCAGTTGGTCGCACGCCACTGGGTCTTCGCCGACGCCTCTGGCCACACGCAGGAGGTCGACGGACTCGGCGTGATCGGCCAGCAGCCCCTGCTGGCGCCAGGGGAATCCTTCCGGTACACGAGCGGCTGCCGTTTGCAGGCGCCCAGCGGTACCATGCACGGCAGCTTCTTCTTCGTCACCGAGCGCGGCGAACGCTTCGACGTTCCGATCCCCACGCTGGTGCTGGAAGCCGACGCGGGCGACATGCCCTCTTCGCGCGTGCTGCACTGAGCACGCTTTCTTTCTTCGAGCCATGAACGCCTTGCGCGCTCTGGATGTTCCGCGGGGTCGATGTTCCCCAACGTATCGATGACGTCATTTCTTCCCAATGATCTGCTGGGCTTCTGGTCGGAATGGGTGCGGCCCTCGGCCGGCCTGCCGACCGTGCTGTGGTCGCTGCTGCTGGCCGCCGCGGCAGCCTCAGGCCACCTGGTGCAGCGCTACATGGGCCTGCCCAAGGTGGTCGGCTATTCGATCGTCGGCACCGTGGTCGGCTTCGCCGGCTTCGAGGGCGCGATCTGGCCGCTGCAGGGCATCAGCCTGTTCCTGCTCGAGCTCGGCGTCGCGATCGTGCTGTTCGAGGCCGGCGGCCGGCTGCCGCTGCGCTGGTTCCGGCACAACCCGATGGTGCTGGTGCAAAGCCTGCTCGAATCGACGCTCACCTACTTCGGCGTCTTCTGGACCCTGCACTGGCTCGGCATCCCGGACCCGGTCGCGAACCCGATCGCGCTGATGGCGATCGTGGCCTCGCCGGCGGTGCTGAGCCGGGTCGTGATGGACACCCGCGCCTCGGGCCCGGTGACCGAGCGCGCGATGACGCTCGCCACCCTCAACACCTTCTATGCGCTGGCGCTCGGCTACGCGCAGGCCGGCCTGATCGAGCACGCGCCCACCGGGCTGCTCGAGAAGCTCAACCCGGTCGGCGTGGTGCTAGGCCTGTCCTTCGTGGTCGGCGCGCTGATGGCGCTGTCGCTGCGCTCGGCGTTGCGCGTGATGAGCCCGACCAGCGAGAACACCTCGATCCTGCTGCTGGCGATCATCGCCGCCGGGGCCGCGCTGGCCGCGCACTTCGGCGGCTCGGCACCGCTCGCGGCCCTGATCGGCGGCGTTCTGCTAAAGGCGCTCAACCCCAAGCCCTGGGCCTGGCCGCGCCAGCTCGGCACCGCGGCCTCGCTGCTCACGATGCTGATGTTCGTGCTGGTCTCGATCGTCGCCGCCCAGGCCGACTGGAGCCTGCCGGTGGCCAGCGTGGTGCTGAGCGTGATCGGCGTGCGCGCGCTCGCCAAGATCGCAGGCGTCGCAATCGCCAACCCCGGCAGCGGCGCCAGCTGGAAGCAGGCCTTCTGGGTCGGCTGCGCGATGTCGCCGCTGTCCTCGATCGCGATGCTGATCACCTCCGCCTTCGTCACTGCCTCGCCGCTGCTGGGCGCGATGATCACGCAGATCGCACTGCCTGCGATCCTGCTGATGGAAGTGCTCGGCGCGGTGCTCGCCACCGTCGCCATCCACGCCGCCGGCGAGAGTTCCATGCCCTGGACGCCCGAGGCCTTCGGCACCGTGGAGGACACCCAGCGATGACCAGCCGCACGATCGACCCGCGGACCGGCGCCCCGGCCAACACGCCCGCCAGTCGGGTGGTGCCGCTCGAGCCGTTCAACAAGTCGGTCGCGTTGTCGCTCGGCGTCGAGCTCGAGCTGCAACTGGTCAACACCCACGACTACGACCTCGCGCCCTATGCCGAGGACATGCTGCGCCTGATGGCGCAGACCCCTCTGCCCGGCAGCGTGGTGCCGGAGATGACCTCGAGCATGATCGAGATCTCGACCGACGTCTGCCATTCGGCGCTCGACGTGATCACCCAGCTGACGCCGATCCGCGATGCGCTCGTCAGGAACGCCGACAAGCTCAACATCGCGGTGGTCGGCGGCGGCACCCATGCCTTCCAGCAGTGGCACGAGCGGCGCATCTATGACAAGCCGCGCTTTCGCGAACTGTCGGAGCTCTACGGCTACCTGTCGAAGCAGTTCACGATCTTCGGCCAGCATGTGCACATCGGCTGCCCCGACGCCGATGCGGCGCTGCTGATGCTCCACCGCATGTCGCGCTATATCCCGCACTTCATCGCGCTGTCGGCATCGTCGCCCTTCGTGCAGGGGCAGGACACGCAGTTCGATTCGGCGCGGCTCAATTCGGTGTTCGCGTTCCCGCTCTCGGGCCGCGCGCCGTTCACGTTGAGCTGGAAGGAGTTCGAGAATTACTTCATGCGCATGACCCGCACCGGCGTGGTTCGCAGCATGAAGGATTTCTACTGGGACATCCGGCCCAAGCCCGAATTCGGCACCATCGAGATCCGCGTCTTCGACACGCCGCTGACGGTCGAGCGCGCCGCCGCGCTGGCCGGCTACGTGCAGTCGTTGGCGGCCTGGTTCCTGCAGGAGCAGCCTTTCACGCCGACCGAGGACGACTACCTGGTCTACACCTACAACCGCTTCCAGGCCTGCCGCTTCGGGCTCGATGCGCTGTACGTGGACCCGGCCAGCGGCGAGCACATGCCGCTGCGCGACCATATCCTCATGACCATGACGCAGCTCGAATGGCACAGCGAAGCGCTCAACGCCACGCAGGCGCTCGGCGAGCTGCGCACCAGCGTCGAGGCGAACCGCAACGACGCCCGCTGGCTGCGCGAGAAGCAGGGCAAGGAGCGCCTGCTGGCCGAGGTGGTGCGCCAGGCCGCGCTGCGCTTCAGAAGCTCGGTGGTATGAGCACATCATGAGCGGCACCGGCGAATTCGACCTCATCGCGCGCTACTTCACGCGCCCCGCGCAGCGCTCGCCGCTGGGCGTCGGCGACGACTGCGCCCTGCTCGCACCGGCGCCCGGCATGCAGCTCGCGGTGTCCTCCGACATGCTGATCGAGGGACGGCACTTCCTGTCGACGGTCGACCCCGCGCGGCTCGGCCACAAGGCGCTGGCGGTCAATCTCAGCGACCTGGCCGCCTGCGGCGCCAAGCCGCTGGCCTTCACACTGGCGCTCTCGCTGCCGGCGGTCGACGAGCCCTGGCTCGCCGGTTTCTCGCGCGGCCTGTTCGCGCTGGCCGATGCGCATGGCTGCGAGCTGGTCGGCGGCGACACCACGCGCGGCCCGCTCAATCTCTGCATCACGGTCTTCGGCGAAGTGCCGGCCGGCGCGGCACTGCTGCGCTCGGGTGCGCGCGCCGGCGACGATGTCTGGGTCAGCGGCACGCTCGGCGATGCCCGGCTGGCGCTCGAAGTCTTTCGCGGCACGCTGTCGCTGCCGGCCGAGTCGTTCGCTCTGGCGCGTAGTCGCATGGAGCAGCCGACGCCGCGCGTCGCGCTGGGTCTGGCGCTGCGCGGCATCGCGACGTCGGCGGTCGACCTCAGCGACGGTCTCGTTGGCGACCTCGGCCATGTGCTGCACGCGAGCGGCGTCGGCGCGCGGCTCGATACCGACGCGGCCGCGACGCTGCTGGCGATCGGCGACACGGCCGGCCTGGATATCCCCACGCGGCGCGCCTGCACGCTGGCCGGCGGCGACG
>NZ_JBFUIU010000106.1:0-17525 GCF_056401695.1 Variovorax sp. P4_D9 | reverse complement strand
GCTCGACGCCGCGGCGCGCGGCATGCCGCGTGATGGGCTGATCGCCGACCTGCTGTCCACCGCGGATGCCTGCGTGGTGCTCGACCACGACAGCGAGCCGCGCGGCTTCGCAATGCTGCGCCGCTTCGGACGGGGGCATGCCATCGGTCCCGTGGTCGCACCCGACGTGCAGGGCGCGAAGGCATTGATCGCGCATCTCGTCGGCCTGAACGCCGGCCACTTCACGCGCATCGACATCGACTTCGACAGCGGTCTGGTGGATTGGCTCGAAGACATCGGCCTGCCGCGCGTGGACGCGCCGACGACGATGGTGCGTGGCGCGCCACTCGCCACGCCGCCTGGCGGACCGGCACTGTTCGCCATCGTGACCCAAGCCGTTGGCTGATGCCACGATGGGCACGTCCACATTCCTCTACAAGTCCGACCCGGTGCGAGGCCGCCAGTGGGCCGAGGTGTTCCGGCGCCGCGCGCCCGAGATCGACTTTCGCATCTGGCCTGATGTCGGCGACCCGGCGCAGGTGCGCTTCCTCGCGGCCTGGGAGCCGCCGGACGATCTGGCAGCGCGGTTCCCGAATCTCGAGGTGTTGTTCTCCTCGGGCGCCGGGGTCGACCAGTTCGACTTCGCCGCGCTGCCGGCCGATCTGCCGGTGGTGCGCATGGTGGAGCCTGGCATCGTGCGGGGCATGGTCGAGTACGTGACACACGCGGTGCTCGGCCTGCATCGCGATATGCCGCAATACCGTCGGCAGCAGGAGGAAGGCCAGTGGCGTCCCCTGCCGGTGCGACCTGCAGGTGAGCGGCGCATCGGCGTTCTCGGCCTCGGTTCGCTTGGGCAGGCCGTGCTGGCGCAGCTCGTCGGCATGGGCTTCGATTGCGCGGGATGGAGCCGGTCGCGGCACATGGTCGACGGCGTTCAATGCCATGCGGGCGCCGACGAACTGTCCGCGTTTCTCGCGCGCACCGACATCCTCGTGTGCCTGCTGCCGCTGACCGCTTCGACGCGAGGCTTTCTCGATGCGCGGCTGTTCGCGATGCTGCCTTTCGGCGTCGGTCTCGTGCACGTGGGGCGAGGGCCGCACCTGGTCGAATGCGACCTGCTTGCCGCTCTCGCGAGCGGACAGATCGGCGATGCCGTGCTGGATGTGACCGATCCCGAACCGCTGCCGCCGTTGCACCCGTTCTGGCGCCATCCCCGTATCCAGCTCACGCCCCACATCGCGAGCATGACGCAGCCGCTGAGCGCGGTGGAAGTTGTGCTCGACAACCTGCGTCGCTTCGAGGCCTGTGAATCGATGGTCGGCCTGGTCGATCGCGCGCGAGGGTATTGAGTGCACCCACAGCGTCGAGCCGCCCGCGCGTGAGGACAACACGATCTGCTGTTGCGGCGCACAGAACCGCAGCGTCCTCCGCGCAACGCCCCCAAAGCAGCACCAGATCCGAAGGCGCGCGACATAAGCTGAGGGCATCGGAAGCTTCCTCCGCCTTCGCTCCATCTAACACCGCCATGACGCACCCCACCGCATTGCCCAACCAGGCCGCGCTCGACGCGATCGACCGTGCTCACTTGATCCATCCCGTCTCGCCCTGGCGCGTGCATGAGCAGCGTGGCCCCACCGTGCTCGCCTCGGGCCGCGGCGCGTGGCTGACCGACAGCAACGGCCACGAGCTGCTCGATGCCTTCGCGGGCCTGTGGTGCGTGAACGTGGGATACGGGCAGGAGAGCGTGGTGCAGGCCGCGGCCGAGCAGATGCGCCGCCTGCCGTATGCGACCGGCTACTTCCACTTCAGCAGCGAGCCGGCCATTCGCCTGGCGGAGAAGCTGGTACAGCTCACGCCGGCATCGCTGACCCGCGTCTACCTCACGCTCGGTGGTTCCGAGGCGGTCGATGCCGCCGTGAGGTTCATCGTGCAGTACTACAACGCGATCGGAAAACCCTCGAAGAAGCAGTTCATCGCGCTCGAGCGCGGCTACCATGGTTCCTCCTCCACGGGCGCGGGGCTGACCGCGCTGCCGGCCTTCCATCGCGGCTTCGATCTGCCGCTGCCTACGCAGCACTACATCCCGTCGCCCAACGCCTACCGCGATCCGGCAGGCGCAGAGCCGCAAGYGCTGATCAGCGCGTCGGTCGCGGCTCTGCGCGCCAAGGTGGCCGAGCTGGGTGCGGACAACGTGGCCGCCTTCTTCTGCGAGCCGATCCAGGGCTCGGGCGGCGTCATCGTGCCGCCCAAGGGCTGGTTGAAGGCCATGCGCGAGGCCGCGCGCGAGCTCGACATCCTCTTCGTCGTCGACGAGGTCATCACCGGCTTTGGCCGCACGGGCCCGATGTTCGCGTGCGAGGCCGAGGGCGTGGAACCCGACTTGATGACCATGGCCAAGGGCCTCACCTCAGGCTACGTGCCGATGGGCGCGACCATGATGTCCGAGAAGGTCTACGCCGGGATCGCCGACGGCGCGCCGGCCGGCGCGTCGATCGGTCATGGCGCGACCTATTCGGCGCACCCGGTCAGTGCCGCGGTGGCGCTCGAGGTCCTGCGTCTTTACGACGAGGGCGGCGTGCTCGCCAACGGCCAGCGCGGCGCGGCGCACTTCGCGGCCGGGCTCGATGCGCTGCGCGTGCACCCGCTGGTGGGCGATGCGCGTCACCGCGGCCTGCTGGGCGCGCTCGAACTGGTGAGCGACAAGGCGAGCAAGCGCGGCTTCGATGTGGCGCTCGGGCTGTCCGACCGCATCTTCGCCGCCGGCTATCGTAACGGCCTGGTGTTCCGCTCCTTCGCTGATCACATCCTTGGCTTCGCGCCGGCGCTCACCTACACCGAAGACGAATTCGCGCAAATGTTCGCGCGCCTGAAGAGGACGCTCGATGAAGTGCTCGAGGCTCCCGACGTTCGCGCGGCGCTGGCGGCCTGAGAGAAAGAGCCGCACACCGCCCGCACCGCGCCCGGACCGACGCAGAATCGGACAATCTTCGACTTCCGGTACCGCCATGACAGAAGCATTCAAGATCGATCGACTCGACCTGCGGATCCTGGCCCAATTGCAGAAAAACGGCCGCATGACCAATGTGGACCTGGCGGATGCGGTCGGCCTCTCGCCCAGCCCCTGCCTGATCCGCGTCAAGCGCCTCGAGCAGGCCGGCTACATCGCCGGCTACGGCGCCCACCTGCGGCTCGAGAAGCTCGGCGACACGCTGACCGTGTTCACCGAGGTCACGCTGTCGGATCACCACCGCGAGGACTTCGTGCGCTTCGAGGCCGCCATCCGCGAGGTCGACGAGGTGCTCGAATGCCACCTGGTCAGCGGAGGCTACGACTACCTGCTTCGCTTCCTGACGCGCGGTGTCAACCACTACCAGGAGGTGATCGAGGAACTGCTCGAGCGCAACATCGGCATTGCGAAGTACTTCAGTTACATCGTCATCAAGTCGCCGTTCATCAAGACGCACTGTCCGATCGAACGGCTGTTTCCCCACCCGCGCTGACCGGCGCCTTCGTTCCGTCCATGCACGACACCACGCCTCGCTCCCAGCCGCCCGCCCGCTTCGTCAGGCTGGCGGAAACCGACAGACCCTCGCTCACGCTGCAAATCGACGGCCAGGCGGCCACGGCGCTCGTCGGCGACACGCTGCTGGTGGCGTTGCTCAGCCACGGTCGCCGCGTGCGCGACAGCGAGTTCGGCGACGGGCCGCGTGCGGGCTTCTGCCTGATGGGCGCGTGCCAGGACTGCTGGGTGTGGACGCCGGCTGGCGGGCGGTTGCGCGCCTGCTCGACGATCGTGGAGGCGGGCATGTCGGTGCTCACGCGCCCGCCCGCCCACCATTGGCCGGCCACCCCCGATCTCCAGCGGGCGCTGGCGCGCCGGGCCGTGGGAGCCGAGGCATGACCGCTGGATCAGGCTCCGCCCCGCGCGTCGTCGTGATCGGCGCCGGCCCTGCCGGGGTGCGTGCAGCCCAGGCCCTGGTGCAAGTCGGGTTGCGGCCCGTCGTGGTCGACGAAGGGCTGCGCGACGGCGGCCAGATCTACCGCCGACAGCCCGAGGGATTCAAACGCCCCTACGCCAAGCTCTACGGTACCGAAGCCGCAAAGGCGCAGGCGCTGCATCGCGACTTCGACGCCCTGCGCGTCCAGATCGACTACCGTGGCGACACGCTGGCCTGGAACGTGAGCGAGGGCTTACTGCACGTCGTGCGCGCCGGCGAGCCGCAGACGCTGCCCTTCGACGCCTTGCTGGTGTGCTCCGGCGCCACCGACCGGCTGATGCCCGTTCCCGGCTGGCATCGCGCCGGCTGCTACAGCCTGGGCGCTTCGCAGATCGCGCTGAAGGCCCAGGCCTGCGCGATCGGCGCGCGCGTCGCCTTTCTCGGTACCGGGCCGCTGCTGTACCTGGTTGCGTCCCAATACGTGCAGGCTGGCGCCCAAGTGGCGGCGGTGCTCGACACCGCGCCGGCCGCCAAGCCTTGGGGCGCGGTCGCCGGTCTTCTCGCGCGGCCACGTCTCGCGCTACGCGGGCTTGCGCTGGTCCGTGGGCTGCGCCGCGTCGGCGTGCCGGTGCTGCAGGGCGTGGCGCCCTTGCGCATCGACGGCGACGACAGCCTCGGCGCGCAAGCCGTGTTCGTGCGCGACGCCCACGGCCGCGAGCAGCGCTTCGACTGCGATGCGGTCGGCCTCGGCTGGCACCTGCGCGCCGAGACACAACTGGCCGATCTCGCGGGCTGCGAGTTCGACTTCGAGCCGGTGAGCCGGCAATGGCTGCCGCGCATCGACGCCGACGGCCGCAGCACCACGCGCGGCGTATATCTCGCCGGAGATGGCGCCCGCATCCTCGGGGCCGACGGTGCCGAGGCCGCGGGACGGCTGGCGGCGCTGGCGGCGCTGGCCGACCTGAATCATGAGCCCGGCCGCGCCCTGTACCACGCCGAGTCCGCCGTGCTGCGGCGCACGCTAGCACAGATGGACCGCTTCCGCGAAGGCCTGGCGCGCGCATTTCCATGGCCGCACGCGCAGGCCGCGGCGCTGCCCGACGATGCGGTGGTGTGCCGCTGCGAAGCCGTGACGGCTGGCGAACTGCGGCGCTGCGTCAATGAGTTGGGCAGCCGCGAGGTCAACCGCGCCAAGGCGTTCAGCCGTGTCGGCATGGGTCGCTGCCAGGGGCGCTTCTGCGGCCACGCGTCGGCCGAGATCGTCGCGCAGTCCTGCGGCGTGCCGGTTGAACAGGTCGGGCGCCTGCGCTCGCAGGCGCCGGTCAAGCCGCTGATGATGAACACGCGCGAGATTGAGGTTGCCCGATGAGCGAATCGACGACAGTCACAGACGTCCTGGTGCTAGGCGGTGGCCTGATGGGCACCACCGCTGCCTTCTTCCTGCGCCGGCACCACGGTCTCTCGGTCACGCTGCTCGAGCGGGAACTGGTGGGCCGCCAAGCCAGCGGCACCAATTTCGGCAACGTGCGCCGCCAGGGCCGCGCGCTGGCGCAGATGCCGCTGGCCAACCGTGCACGCGCCGTCTGGGGGCGTGTGAAGGAGTTGCTGGGCGAAGACCTGGAATTCGTACCCTACGGCCACCTGCGCGTCTGCTACACCGAAAAGCAGGCGGCAGTGCTCGAGCAGCATGCGAAGGACGTGAAGCCGTTGGGCCTCGACCTAGACCTGTTCAATGCCGAGCAGTTGCGCCGGCGCTGGGGCATCTTCGCGCCAGAGGTCGTGAGCGGCTCGCTCTCGCCGAACGACGGTCACGCCAATCCGCGACTGGCGGGCCCGGCCTTTGCCCGGGCGGCGCGGCGCGCGGGCGCGAACATCGTCGAGCAAGCCGAGGTCATGCATGTCGAGCACGACGGCGCAGGCTTCGTCGCACACACGGCGGACGGCCGGCGATATCGCGCGCCGCAACTGCTGGTCGCTTGCGGCGCCTGGTCGAACCGCATGGCCGAGCAGTTCGGCGAGGCCGTGCCGATGGATGCCCGCGGACCGCAGATGGGCGTGACCGAACCGCTGCCCTATGCCATCGGCCCGTCGATCGGCGTGTCCTCGCCGGTCGAGCATGAAGGTCTGTACTTCCGGCAGATCGCACGCGGCAACATCGTCTTCGGTGGTGGTCTCAAGGGGCCGGCCCACACGGACTCGATCCGCGCGTACGTCAAGCCCGACAACGTCCTGCGCCAACTGCGCGAGTTGCGCCGATTCGTGCCGGCCTTCGAGAACGTCCAACTGATCCGCGTGTGGAGCGGCATCGAAGGCTACACCGGCGATTGGCAGCCGGTGATCGGGCCCAGCGCCCGCGTGCCCGGCCTGCACTACGCGTTCGGCTTCAACGGCGAGGGCTTCGCGATCAGCCCCGGCGTGGGCGAGACGATGGCTGAACTGATGGCCACCGGCCGCACTTCGACGCCGATCGAGAGCTTCTCCATCGAGCGCTTCACGCCCGAATTGACGAAGCAGGTGGCCTGAAGCGGACAGTGCGTCCCTTCGGGGCTCACATCGCCATCACGACGAACACCTTGCGCAGCGTTTGGTGCACGTGCCATTCGCCGGTGGTGTGCGCAGGAAAGAACAGCGTGTCGCCGGCGCGGATCTCCAGCGCCTGGCCACCGGTCGGCGTGAAGGTGCATGCCCCCGCGAGGATGTGCATGACTTCGGCATTCGGCAGCTGGCGCTCGAAGCGCCCGGGCTCGCATTCCCACAGGCCGCTGTTGTTGCCGCCCGCGCCCGCGAGTTCGATGTCGATGCCGCGCAGGCGGCAAGGTGGCTGGCTCAGTGGGCGTGCGGGGGTCCCCTGGTCCTGCAGGCCGCCGACGGTGGCCGATTGGCGAAGAATGGTGATGCTCATGATGCGGAAGTCGGTGAAAGTTCGAGGGATCCCAAGGGCGAGCTTCGCCCCAACTCGCGCTCGGCCACCTCGCAGAACCAGCGCACGCCCAGCGGCAGGGCGTCGTCATTGAAGTCGTAGCACGGGTGGTGCAATGGGTGTTCGCCATCCGGCCCCGGGTCGGCGCGACCCTGGCCCAGCCACAGGTAGGCGCCGGGGCGGCGCTGCAGCATGAAGGCGAAATCCTCCGAGGTGAAGGCCGCGCGCATAGCCATTTCGGCTTGCAGGCCGACGGCTTCGGCGGCGGCGAGCGCGAGCGAGGATTCGGCCTGCGTGTTGACGGTAGCGGGGTAGTAGCGCACGTAGCCGACCYCGGCCTGGATGCCGCTGGCCAGCGCCACGCCATCGACCGTGGCACGCAGCGCGGCCTCGATGCGGTCCTGCGACACCGCGTCGAAGCTGCGCACGGTGCCGGTGATCGCCACCTTGGCCGGCAGGACGTTGTGGCTGTGGCCGCCCTCGATGCGCGTGACCGACAGCACCGCCGATTCGCCCGGGTCGATCCGGCGCGAGACGATGGTGTGCAGCTGTGCGACGAGCTGGCTCGCGGCGAGGATGGCGTCGGCTGTGTGATGCGGCTGCGCGGCATGGCCGCCACGGCCGTGCAGCACGATGTCGAAGCGATCGGCCGCCGCCATGATCGGGCCGGCCCGCGTCTGCGCCCGCCCCAGCGGAAGGTCGGGCCAGTTGTGCAGCGCGTAGATGGCGTCGCAGGGGAAGCGCTCGAACAGGCCGTCCTCGATCATGGTGCGCGCGCCTCCCTTGCCTTCCTCGGCCGGTTGAAAGATGAAGTGCACCGTGCCGTCGAAGCGCCGCGTGCGCRCGAGCTGTCGTGCAGCACCAATCAGCATGCTGGTGTGGCCGTCGTGGCCGCAGCCGTGGTGCACGCCCTGCGTGCGGCTCGCATGATCTGCTCGCCCCAGTTCGACCATCGGCAGCGCGTCCATGTCGGCGCGCAGGCCGATGCTGCGGGCGGCGCGGCCGCAGCGCAGCGTGCCGACCACGCCGGTGCCGCCCACGCCTTCATGGACTTCGAGGCCGAGGAGCCGCAGCGCACCCGCCACGACGCCGGCGGTGCGCCTTTCCYCGAACGCGAGTTCGGGATGTGAATGCAGGTCGCGGCGCAGCGCGATCAGACCGGGCAGCAGGTCCTCGACCRGCGCGGCGATGGCCCGGAGCGTCAACGGCCGGCCTCGACGGCATCGGCCAGCTCGGCCAACGTGTGGAAGTGGTAGTCGGGCTGCGTGTGCCTGGATTCGATCGTGCCGCCGGAACCTTTCTGCGCATGGCGCCGCTCGATCCAGCAGGTGGTGATGCCCAGCTGCTTGGAAATGCCGATGTCGTGGTACTGGCTCTGCGCCACGTGCAGGTTGTCGGCCTGCTTGTAGCCCCAGGCGCCTTCGAAGCGGCCGCGGGCATAGGCGAAGTAGCGTGCGTCGGGTTTCTCGCACATCGCGTCGTCGCAGCTCAGCAGCATGTCGAAGGGGGAGCCCAGCGTCCGGTCGAAATGGGCCAGCGCCCACTGCTGAGCATTGGTCATCGTCACCAGTTTGAAGCGCTTGCCAAGTCGCTTCAGTGCTTCCACCGAATCCGGGAACGCCGGCCAGTTCGCCACCGAATCGCGCAGGCCGCGTGCAATCGCCTCGGTGTCCGGCAGACCCAGTTCCGGTGCGATGGCGTGCCAGCAGCGCTCCAGGTCGTCGGGATACCAGCCGGCCTTGCCATCGGCGCGCGCGCGGCGGTAAGCGGCCAGGAAGTCGTCATCGGTCACGCGGGATTCGGGCGCCGCGGCGCGCAGGTAGGCGAGCATGCCGCCCTCGAAATCGATCAGCGTGCCGACGACGTCGAACGTGAGAACCTTGAAATCTTGCAGGGACATGGGATTGCTCCAGTGATGAATGCGTCGTGATTGAGAGGAGCATAGGCGGCGCTCTTTGCATGCCCGAACCGATCTGCGTCCGCGCAATGGCACAGAATTTCGTTGTCGGCGCCGCGTCGGCATCTTCTTCGGCGGCCGCATGGCGGGGAGGAAGATGTTCGGCGATCTGGGCGGAACAATGATGTTTATCATCACGAGGGATCAGGTCACCCACGCACCCCGCTTCCTCCGTGAGGGGAGGGCCGCGCGATTGCAACCAGTCCCCTTCGATGCATCCGCGCCAACGTCCTGCGCAGCTGCCGCCCGAGCCCATGGCAGCACCGCGGCCCTGGTGGAAGTTCTGGCGATCCCCGGCCGCCCAGGACCGCGTTCCAAGGTGACCATTTGAGGAAATCCCAAACGCATCCACGCAAGCTGCACAGCGGCCATTTCGCCTTCATGCGGGCCCTGGCCCAGAGTTTGAATGAGCGCGCGAGCTGGGACCGGTATCTAAAACTCGAAGGCGAGCACACGGATCTGCGCACGGCCCGCAAAGCGATCGCCTGGATCCGCGACGAGTTCGCGGCCGCGGCCCGGCTGATTCTTTGGGACCCGGATCGGATCACGGCGGCGCCCAAGCAACCGACCTTGGCCGAGTTCGCCGCAGCGCAGGGCATGGAGGAGTTTTCGGAAGCCGACCAGCTCGAAGCCTACGAAGAGGGGAGGGCAGGGCAAGGGCGGGCAGGGGTCTACTCGTTTTCAGTGCACTGAGTGACGGTAAGGGCGCCGCCAAAAATGCGGCTTCTCACGCGTCGCCATTCCTAAGTCGTTGTCGCACCTTGAGTTTCTGTTACCCCTACAATCGCCTCGCGCGCCGCACCGACCCGTGGTCGATTTAGCCGCCGACGCTCGTTTTCGCTGCAGTTTGCGACGGTAGGAGCTGATCGGCGTAGCGCTCGATGGGGAAGCGAAATATTCCGTGAAGGTTGATGCCTTCCCGTCGCGTGGGCGCGATCCGCCCGATCAGTTCGACTGGGATAACTTGGCGCCGGTTGGCCCAGCGATCGAGCACCGCCTGCATCTGCGCAGTGTTCCATGCCATCACGATGTTCGCCAGCAAGCTCAACGCGTCGGCCACGGCCTGCATCTCGTCGACACGCCTGGCCTGCGCTGGACTGACCCGCCCGGTGTAGATGGCGCGCTTCAAGGCGTTGACCGCCCGGCGATGCGCCAAAGGCGGTGCGGCTCGCGCGCGGTGACGCGCCAAGTCACGCGCCCGCGGCGACCGGCGACCTGGAAGTCCTCGATCACGGACTCGCCGATCTGGAGCGGGTGGTCCACGGCGCCGCTGACGGCCAGTGACGAGGGATGCCACTCGGGCCAGTGGCCCGGCGTGGTGACATAGGCGAAGACTCCGGCGGACGCGCGCAATATCTACGACCGAGACGATGCGGGTGCTGCCCAGTTCCACCGGCAAGAAGAGGGCGACAACCAGCAGGGCGGCCGCGAAGACGGTCGCGATGGAAAAGCTTCCAGGCGCGGCTCATGGGGTTGCCTCATCATTCCCCTGCACTTTCCACAAACGGGATGGCAACCGTACTATTTGCGATCTTGCACGGAGAAGCAACATGCCCATCCAGCTGAATCACACCATCGTCAAGGCCCGCGATCCGCGCGCGTCCGCAGAATTGCTGGCGGAACTGCTCGGACGCGGCGCACCGGTCCGGTACGGCCCGTTCCTCGGTGTCGAGGTCGACAACGGCGTCACGCTGGATTTCATGCAGGTCGACGGCGAGGTCGACTCGCAGCACTACGCCTTTCTCGTCAGCGAAAGCGAGTTCGACGAGATATTCGGCCGCATTCGCGCGCATGGGATCACGTACTGGGCCGATCCGGGTAAGCACCGGCCCGGCGAGATCAACCACGGCGACGGCGGCCGAGGCTTCTACTGGAACGACCCGGATGGCCACTTCCTCGAGATCCTCACCCGACCCTATGGCAGCGGCGGCTGAGCCGTGCGCCGCCGAAGCAGCCGCGCCCTCCTGTGACGTGCTCGTTGTCGGCGCCGGGCCGTGCGGTAGCGCCGGTGCACAGATGCTCGCGCGCGCGGGTTTCGACGTTGTGCTCGCCGACCAGCACGAGTTTCCGCGCGACAAGGTCTGCGGCGACGGGCTGATTCCCGACGCGCACCGCGCGCTCGCGCGGCTCGGCGTGCTCGACAAAGTTTCGGCGCAAGTCGACCGCCGCCACATCCTTCCTCGGCACTGTCCGTCAGCCATCGGTCGGGGACCGCGGTCGCCGCCCCGTCGGGCTTCCAGACTTGCGTAGCGGTCATCGCCTGGTGAGCGCAACGACCGCGGTGCGGGACGCGAATGCCGATGGCGAGACCGAAGCCGCTGAGCAATCGACGGAGGCCGCATGAGCAGCCCCGTGCAAACCCAGTACGAAGACTACCTTCGCCGACACACACGGCGTGGTTGGCCCGATGCTACGTCGGCCCCAAGCACAATGTCGCACCGGGCATGGTCTATCGCATGGAGTACTTGCTGCGCATCGAGGCCGAAGGGCCCGACTACCTGCGCGTCCCGCTGGGCTCCAGCTCGGGCCCGTTCGCGACCCGGGACTACCTCGCGTCGCCATCGAAGCGATTGCGCTGGACGGCGAGCGCTCCTTCGTCCATTGCCGCTACGCTGCAGCTTTTGGACATTCGCTGATGCACATAGCGCCATCGAGCGTCGGGCGGTGCGGCCTCGCGCGAAATCATCTCGGCGCCGCCACCGAACCGGTATAGAACACTTCGCAGCGTCCGCCAAAGAGCTCGCTGCCCTCTTGCAACAGTCTGCGCGCAGGCCCGGTGAGGGACGCGAGCAGACTCGGTTGCTCCACCAGCGGATTCTGGAACGTGCCGTTGATTCGCTGCTGCACCTTGGCGCAGCCCTTCGCGTCGATCAGCGCCATGGTCACGTTGTTGAACCGGCCGTTGACGAAGTCGAGCCCTCCGCGCAAGGCGATGCGGTTTTCTTTCGTCACCATCGCCACATCCTGCGCGTGGGCCACGCCGCGCTCGACCTTCCAGTCGGACACGAGGGTG
The DNA here is from genome assembly GCF_056401695.1 of Variovorax sp. P4_D9. Classification (NCBI taxonomy): domain Bacteria; kingdom Pseudomonadati; phylum Pseudomonadota; class Betaproteobacteria; order Burkholderiales; family Comamonadaceae; genus Variovorax; species Variovorax sp. P4_D9. The sequence goes on along the minus strand of NZ_JBFUIU010000106.1, from coordinate 5,718 downwards.
CGGATCTCGCTGCTGCCACCCGTTCCTTGAAGGATGTTTGCGAAGTCATACCCCTTGGTGACCACCAGGCCGAGAGGCCCGGCGAAGAAGAAGGCCCCCGCAYCCACGAGGCTGAAGTTCTGGCTGGACTCAAACCGCGAAAGCTTCGCGTCCAGATCGCCACCACTGAGCGTGAGGTTCTTGCCGCGCAGCGAGATCTGCCCCTTCACGGACTGCCGCATCTCCTTCGCGGCTCCCTGCATCGACAGGGTCGCGGAGAAGTCCATCCGGCCTGCTGCGACCTTCTGCCGCGCCATGGTCTTGAAGAACTCCTCGATAGGGAACTGCGGGAGGGAGTACTGGATGCGGTAATGCGGGACGGCGCCCGAAACGTCCACTTGGAGACTCCCCGATCCCTGCGTGCCAAAGATCCACGCCGTGAGCGGGCTCAGATCGAAGACCCCGTCCTTCGCGACGGCCGAGAACTTCAGATCCGACACCGTGAAGCCCTCGTTGCGGACCTCCCCGCAAGCGAGTTCCGCGGTGAATGAAAGGTCCTTGATGAGTTTCGAGCGCTGCCCGCCCGAAAGCCGCAGGCGATGCATGTCCAGGCGGCAATCCGCAGCCTCGAACCCTCCCCCGGATCCTTGGTCCACGTAGACGAGCGTCCCGTGCGAAAGGGAAACGTTCGGCCAGTCCAATGCAGGCAGCGTTGCTGCGGTGGCCTCCGGCTGCTCGAAGTTGAAGCGGCCATCGCGGTCCTTCTCGATGGAGACCGTGGCGTGTTGCAGCGTGATCCTCTCGACCTGCACTTCGTTCTTGAGTAGGGGCAGCAGACCGACCTCGATTCTGGCCTGCTTCGCGAATGCGAGGTCCCTCCCCAAGTTGCGAATGTGCACATCCTCGAGCGTGATGAGCATGCCGGGGAAGAAGCCGATTCCCCGCCGTCCGCCGACGCTGACCTCCATTGCCAAGGCGCGCGAGGCCGCCGCCTCCAAGCGCGCCTTGCCGACGTTGCCGTCCACAAGGAGAAACAGCGCCCCCGCGACAAGGACGAGAAGACCCGCCAGCCCGATGGCGACGAAGACGACGGTTCTGATTGATCGTGTCATCGGCTCAGCTGTCACTGGGGTCGGTGTTCGCTATCTGACAGACTCGCGCGCGCCGGTGGGACGAGAGTGTTGGTGCCACGAGTCCAAGACGACGAAGGCAAGGGAGCACGTGATGAAAAGCACAACAAACCTCACGAACGGGGCAGCATTTGCAGAACCGTGCAGAGAGCCCATGTTGATGGTGTTGCATGCCCCACAGATTTCCGCCGAGGTGGTACCGGCTCGGATCCTCGCAAGATCGACGAGGCTTCCATAAGCGATGCGCGAAGGTGCGGCCGCAGGCCCGGCAAAGAAAACTGCAGAGGCGGTCAATGGTGCTCTCCCCGATGAAGAAGATCACGGTGCGTCTGCGCACTGACGCAGCACCGTTTCACTTTGGCTCGGGCGAGGCTGTGCTCCAGTCGATGTTCTGCGACAGCGAGCGTTGCGAACATCCGCAACTCTGCGTCCGAGGGTCCAGGGCCTGAGCCCTCGATGTGCTTTCGGAAAGCGAAAACGATGCGGTCCTGCACTGCCTTCTTGACGCGCACCGCGGCAGCCCAGGCCCTTCGCGCGCCCATTTCCTGAGGGGCGATCAGCGCCCGCGTCGGTGTCCTCGCGCGTCGCAGGGAAACCATCGCGCCGTTGTTGTTCCTCCGTGCCGACTGCCTTCTGGGTGTGACAGGCTTTGACATCTTTTTCTCCTGAGGAGCGGAGGATGTGAACAATTCAACGTTGTAGTGCTTTTACCTTATGATTGCGAGCACTTTTTTGTAAGTCAGCGGCTGATGTCGCTTGTCCAGTGGCGACCGGGCACGACGCGTATGTAGAAGCGCGTCGCCTCTACTCCACGGTGGGTAGCGTTCACTCATTCAAACGGAGCTGCAATGTCGCACGTGGACGCTGAGCAATTTCATCGCGCCATGTGTACGCGGCGTTGGACTTGGCCTGCGCGCTGCAGTGTGCTAAGGCTCGGCGCCTAGCAATTCGCCAATCGGCTTCAGGTCTTCAACGCGGTCGCACACGGTCTTGACGGCCACCAGAAGCGGCACGCCCAGCAGCAGGCCCGCGATTCCCCACAGCCAGCCCCAGGCGAGAACGCCGACAAAGATCGCCACCGGGTTCATGCGGCTTGCGCGGCTGGTCAGCCAGGGGGTGAGAAGGTAGCCCGAGACGATGTGGATGCCCAGCGACACACCAACGATCAGCAGTGCCATGCCGGGCGTGCCGAATTGCAAGAAACCCACCAGCGCCAAACCACCGGTGACCACAATCGGGCCGATGTAAGGCACGAGGTTGAGCACGGCCGCCGCGACGCCCCACACGGCCGCCTGTTCCAGCCCGATCCACAACAAGGCGGCCCACGTGGTCAGGCCGACCAACACGCTGGTGAGGATTTGTACCATCAGGTAGCGCCGGATTTGCTCGTTGATCTCGTCGAGCGCCTGGATCGTGATCTTCTTCTGGCTGAAGGTGGGTCCGGCGATCTTTACCATCTTGCGGCGAAAGCTGTCGCCGGACGTAACCAGGAAATAGGTGATGAAACACACCATCATCGATTGACCGAAGAAGCCGAACACGCCGACCGTGCCGGTCCACAGGTAGTCCCTGATACTGAAGCGCGGCCGTTCGATCTGCACACGGGTCACGCCCTTGCCGGCCGGCGGCGCCACGGAGCCGCTCTCCTCGGCCGCCTGCTCAAGTTTCGCTCCCGCCCTCTGCACCTTCTCCATGGGACTGTCCGGCGCGCCAGGCAGAGCGCGCAGTGACTGGCGAAGTTTCTGCGCTGCGTCGGGCAGCGATTCGGCCAGTGCAGTTGCGCCGTCGCTGAGCGAATAGACCATCGAACCGAGACCGCCCAGGGCCGCGAACAGCAGCACCGCCGCCCCGAGCGCACGTGGAATGTGCCAGCGCTGCAGTCGATCCACCGCTGGCGATAGGACATAGCTGAACATGATCCCCAGCAGCAGCGGAATGAATATCGAGCTGGCCCAGTGCAGCGCGTAGGCGCTGGCCACCACCGCGAGCACCGCCAACGACGCACTTCTCACGTCGACTGGGTTGTGCAGAACGCGCTCCGGCTCGGGTGCCGCGGCCGCCCCTGAGGAGTCGAGGCTGTACATGTTGAGCTTTCAAGGCAGCAGTTCGGCGTAGGCCTGTCGGTCGGCGGCATAGCAGCCGCACGCCATCGCCTCGAGCCCGCGGCGGTCGAGCACCGTCAGGTCACCGCGGTGGTATTCGATCAGCCCGCTGCGCTGCAAGGCACTGGCGGCCGTCGTGATGCCGACCCGGCGCACGCCGAGCATGAGGGCAAGAACCTCGTGCGTCACATGGAAGCTGTTGGAGTGAGCGCGGTCCTGGCTCATCAGCAGCCAGCGAGCCAGGCGCGGACCGATCAGATGAAAGCGCAGGCATGCGGCCGAAGCGACCAATTGAGACATCAGGACATAGATGTAACGGTTCAAACTGCGTCGCAGCGCCGCGCTGCGCGCAAGTTCGCGCCGGAAGTCAGCGGTGGTTACGCGCCACGCTGCTCCGGGGCCTTGCACCAGCGCGTGCGAGGGCACAGTGTCCACGCCCAGGGCCAGCTGCGCGCCCAGCATTCCCTCACGGCCGATCATGCCGACTTCGAGTCCCGGATGGCTGTCGGTCCGCGCCACCAGCGAGATGAAGCCGTCGATCGGGAAGTAGGCATGCTGAGTCGGCTTGCCGGGCTCGCAAAGGACCTCGGCCAGCACCAGTTGGATCGGCTCGCAGAGGGCCAGCAGGCTCCGGCGATCGTTGCGCGGAAGCTGTTCGATAAGGTAGTTGTCGACGGTGGCCAATTGCCTCTCCCATGTGTTGCTGTCACCCCTACGCGACGGACGATCGCGGCGCGTTTGAACGCAGGTCCGACTGTGCAACCAGTCTGAACGAGGAGACACGCATCGACTGTCTGCTAGCGCACAGAGCAGCGGATGAATTGGCGCGTCAAACAGAGCAGCCGCATCCGCCGCAGCCTACCGAAGGTCTACGTTGCCAGCTTCCCGGGAAGCAGACGGTCATACTCCTTCTTGTCCACCGCGTAGCACTCGCAAGTGCGTTGTTCCAGCCCTTGTCGGTCCAGCACTGAGATTCGGCCGCGCGCGTAGCGGATCAGCCCGGCCTGCTGCAACTTGAGCGCCCCCTCGGTCACGCCTTCGCGGCGCACGCCTAGCATGTTGGCGATCAGCTCCTGCGTCATCACGAGCTCGCTGCCCGCAGACGGTCCAGGCGCAGCAGCAGCCAGCGACACAGCTGCTGGTCTAGCGAGTCATGCCAATTGCACACCGCCGTTTGCGTCATCTGGGTGATAAGCGCCTTGGTGTATAGCAGCAGCAGATGCAGGACCGGACCGGCCCGATCGAGCTCGTCCTTCATCGCGTGTGCCTTCAGTCGGAAGCCCTGGCCTGCGCTTTGCACCACTGCCCGGCTGGGCGTGGAGTTGCCCCCCATGAACATCGCGATACCGACGATGCCCTCAAAACCGACGACTGCGATCTCCGCCGAGGCGCCGTTCTCCATCACGTACAACAGCGAGACGATGGTGGTGATCGGAAAGCACACGTGCCTGAGCGTGCTGCCCGACTCGTACAGGACCTGGCCCAGTGGCATCTCGACCCATTCAGGTTGCGGCAGCCAGCGCTGCCACTCCGCCTCCGGCAGTGCGGCGAGCAGGTGGTTCTTTCTTGGGTCGGGCGAAGCGGCCATCATCACGGAACTCCAGGGTGGGTCTGGCTTCGAGGATTACCGTGGTGGTGCTCTTTTACAGCGTTTGTTTGCGAGGAGAATAAGCGGGTTTATATTCGTCTGTATGTTCGATAGCGCACAGACTGCGAACGAAAACGCGCTGTTGACTGAACGGAAAAATCGCGATCACTGTACGGTAGCGAACAGACTGCGGCCCTGGCCTGACTAGGATTGCGGACAAGGACATCGTGACCACGTCCAAGGTCATCGGACGTCGGCGCGCCGTTCTGCCGTGGACCTTGTGATGCAATTTAGCCTGCTCGATCTGCCCTGGTGGGGTCTTGTACTGGTCACGCTGGGCTTGACCCACGTCACCATCGCCGCGGTCACCATTTTCCTTCACCGACATCAGGCACATCGCGCGCTGGAACTGCATCCCATCGCCAGCCACTTCTTCCGTTTCTGGCTGTGGATCACCACCGGGATGGTGACGAAGGAGTGGGCGGCGATTCATCGCAAGCACCACGCCAACTGCGAAACGTCCGAAGACCCCCACAGCCCGCAAATCCATGGCATCAGGAAGGTGCTGTTGGAGGGTGCCGAGCTCTATCGAGTGGAAGCGAGGAACGCCGAAACGCTCGAAAGGTACGGCCGTGGCACCCCAGACGACTGGATCGAGCGCAACCTGTACGCGAGGCATACCCGGCTCGGCATTGGCGTCATGCTGGTGATCGATGTAACCCTGTTCGGTCCGATCGGTCTCAGCATGTGGGCGATTCAGATGCTCTGGATTCCGTTCTTCGCGGCAGGCGTCATCAACGGCGTCGGTCACTACTGGGGCTACCGCAATTTCGCGCCGAACGACAACTCCAGCAATGTCGTGCCCTGGGGCATCCTGATCGGCGRCGAAGAGCTCCACAACAACCACCATGCCTATGTC
>NZ_JBFUIU010000105.1:0-17577 GCF_056401695.1 Variovorax sp. P4_D9 | reverse complement strand
GCTCAGGGCCTTGACCTGGCCATAGTCGAAGGAAGCGGGCAGCTTGAGGTTCTCGAAATGCGCCGCCCGTTCGACCTCGTCATGCTGGCGATCGATGTAGCCGGAATACTTGGCCGCGATCTCGATCTGCTCGATTTCCACCGGACCCGGCGCCACCGGCGGGCTGTACTTGCCGCCGTCCAAGGACATCAGCGATTCATAGCTGACATTCGGGCGCCGCAGCAGGTCCCCGAGGTTGTATTCGTGATCGATGGCCTTGCCCAGTACCCGCTCAGACTCGGCGGCGGGCAGGTTGCGCGGATTGACCCAGATCGAACGCAGTCGCTCTGTTTCACGTGAAACAATATCGCGCTTGCGTGAGAAGGCATCCCAGCGCGCATCGTCGACCAAGCCCAGCTTGCGACCGGTTTCGGTCAGGCGCATATCGGCGTTGTCCTCGCGCAGCTGCAGTCGAAACTCGGCCCGACTCGTGAACATGCGGTAGGGCTCGGTCACGCCCTTGGTAATCAGGTCGTCCACCAGCACGCCGAGGTAGGCCTCGTCCCGGCGCGGCAGCCACGCATCCTCGCCCCTGCATTGCAGTGCAGCATTGATGCCGGCAAACAAGCCCTGTACCGCGGCCTCCTCGTAGCCCGTGGTGCCGTTGATCTGCCCCGCGAAGAACAGGCCTTGGATCGCCCGCGTCTCGAAGCTGCTCTTGAGCTCGCGCGGATCGAAGTAGTCGTACTCGATGGCGTAGCCGGGGCGCAGGATGTGGGCGTGCTCCAGTCCGGCCATCGAGCGCACCAGCTGGTACTGGATGTCGAAAGGCAGGCTGGTCGAGATTCCGTTCGGGTAGTACTCGTTGGTGCTCAGGCCTTCGGGCTCGAGGAAGATCTGGTGGCTTTCCTTGTCGGCGAAGCGATTGATCTTGTCCTCGACGCTCGGGCAGTAGCGCGGCCCGACACCGTCGATCTTGCCCGTGAACATCGGACTGCGGTCGAAGCCCGAGCGGATGATGTCGTGGGTGCGGGCGTTGGTGTTCGTGATCCAGCAAGGCATCTGCTGTGGATGCATTTCCTTGCGGCCCATGAAGCTGAACACCGGCATCGGACCGGCCCCACCCGGCATGCCGTCGCCGGGCTGCTCGGTGCATTTGGAAAAGTCGATAGTGCGGCCATCGAGCCGCGGCGGCGTGCCGGTCTTCAGACGCCCCTGGGGCAGCTTGAGCTCCTTGAGCCGGGCCGACAAGCTCACTGCCGGCGGGTCGCCGGCGCGCCCGGCCTGGTAGTTGTCCAGGCCAACGTGAATGCGGCCGTCCAGAAAAGTCCCGGCCGTGAGCACCACCGCGCGTGCGCGGAAGGAAATGCCCACCTGCGTGATCGCCCCCACCACGCGATCGCCCTCGATCATGAGGTCGTCCACCGCCTGTTGGAACAGCGACAGGTTCGGCTGGTTCTCCAGCCGGCGGCGGATTGCGGCCTTGTACAAGACGCGGTCGGCCTGGGCCCGCGTCGCGCGCACGGCCGGTCCCTTGCTCGAATTGAGGACGCGGAACTGGATCCCGCCTTCGTCGGTCGCGATCGCCATGGCACCGCCGAGGGCGTCGACTTCCTTCACTAAATGGCCTTTTCCGATGCCGCCGATCGAGGGATTGCAGCTCATCTGCCCCAATGTCTCGATGTTGTGGGTGAGCAGCAGCGTGCGAGCCCCCATCCGGGCGGAGGCCAGCGCAGCTTCGGTGCCGGCATGGCCGCCGCCAACGACGATCACATCGAATTCTTCGGGGTACAGCATGGAATGGGGCGCAGCAAGCGTACGCTCTCGGAAAGGGGCCGCAATTTTAATCGCCGCGCTGTTTCCGTGCTGCTGCGAGGACAAGCCGCCCCGGCCGCGCCTATCGTTCGCGAGGCATGTACATTGACTTGGATGCTATTATTTTTATAGCAAACACAGACCCTCAGCYTGCGACCAACACCTCATGGGCCGAAGCGTCGCTGCCCGCGGGCGGCACCGGCACGGGTTTCTCGATGCCGATGATCTGCCCACTCGGGCGGGGCTCGACCGCTGCGTCGTCCTCGCGCTCGTCCTGCAGTTCGCGAACGTTCAGCGTCTTGGCGGTCATGCGAACCGGCCCGAAGATGGTGCAGAAGGCGACGTCTTTGGCGTCGCGACCGGTGCCGACGCGCACCAAGCGGTCGACCGGCGCCATTCGCGTGGCATCGAAGAGCACCCACTGGCCGCCCAGCCAGGCCTCGAACAAGGCATGGAAGTCCTGCGGCGGCTCGTCGAACCAGACATAGCCCACCACCAGCCTCGCCGGAATGTTCAAGGCCCGGCAGAAAGTGATGCCGAGGTGGGCGAAGTCGCGGCAGACGCCGGCGCGCTCGACGAAGACCTCGCGCGCGGTGGTAGTCGAGTTGCTGCTGCCCGGCTCGTAGGTGATGCTGTCGTGGATCCAGTCGACGATCGCCTGGACGCGGCCGATGCCTGGAGGCAGGTCACCGAAGAGCTGGAGCGCGCAACGCGCCATCAGGTCCGATTCGCAATAGCGGCTCGGCATCAGGTAGTGAAGGATCTCGTTGGGCACTTCGTTGACCGGCACCTCGGCGAGATCCGTCGGCACCGCCACCGGGGCGCGCTGCACTTGCGCCTTGTAGCGGATCCGAAGCGGACCGGGCGGCGCATCGAAGCGCACGAAGCGATTGCCGCTGCTCTCGTCGCAGAAAGCCTGCATCCGGACCGCGGGCTCGATCAGCAGATCCTCGCCGACCAGCGCCTGGGACCCACTGCGCGCCGCCTCGATGTTGAGCAGCAGATGCGAAGGTGCCGCCACCTCGTAGTCGAGCTCCACGTCCACGAAAGAGAAATGCATGTCGTTCAGGACAGGGTGGTGGACTGATGCAGCTGCCAGTGCGCGCGGGTCACGAGAAGCACGCGCATTACGCGATGCGCGGGACTCTGAAGCAGGCTGACCAGCGGCCGAACGCGCGGCCAGCGCTGCGAAGGGGAGCGCATCAGTCGAGCGCCTTCTTGACCGCGCCCACGCCCAAGGCTGCGAGCACCAGGAAGACGACCGCGAGGATCAGGAACAGGCCGAACAGAATTTTCGCGATGCCGGCTGCCCCAGCCGCGACGCCGCCGAAGCCCAGGGCACCGGCGATCAACGAAATGATCGCGAAGACGATGGCGTACTTCAACATGATGAATGGAACTCCTTGCAGGGCGGACTCCCGCCGCGGTGTGCAGCAGCTTAGGAACAGGCGGCCGGCGACCGCATAGTCGGGACGCCCAAGGCACCGTAGGACAACAACGCGCGCACCGTGAAACGGCTAGCATCCCCCTCCGTCGCCAAGAACGCGTTTCGCCTATTCACTGGAGTTTTTCGCATGAAGCTGTACTACTCGCCGGGCGCCTGCTCGCTGTCGCCCCACATCGCGCTACGCGAAGCCGGCCTAGCCTTCGAGCCCGTGCTCGCGAGCACCAAGAACCACATGCTGCAGGACGGCACCGACTACTACGGCATCAATCCGCTGGGCTACGTGCCGATGCTCGAACTGGACGACGGCACGCGGCTGCGCGAAGGCCCGGCCATCGTGCAGTACATCGCCGACCTGGCACCGGCCAAGAACCTGGCCCCGGCCAACGGCACGATGCTGCGCTACCGGCTGCAGGAATGGCTCACCTTCATCGGCACCGAGATCCACAAGGGCTTTTCGCCGCTGTTCAATGCGAACATGCCAGAAGAGGCCAAGACCATTTTCAAGACCAAGGTGCGGTCGCGCTACGAGTGGCTCGACGGCCAGCTCGCCAACAAGGAGTTCCTCATGGGCGAGCATTTCAGCGTCGCCGACGGCTACCTGTTCACGGTCACCAACTGGGCCAAGCCCACCGGTGTCGATCTCTCCGACCTGGCGAACGTGAATGCCTGGCACGCGCGGATCGCAGCACGGCCCGCCGTCCAGGAAGCCCTCAAGGCCGAAGGCCTCGGCAAGTAGTAGCCCTGACGCCTCGAGTCAGGCCGGACGCTGGCGCCAAGCCAGCAACGCGCCGGCCCACAGCGTGAGGGCCGAGGCCACGAGGCCGCCGGAGAGGCCGCCGCGGCCGTCGGAGATCCATCCGGTCACGGTCGGGCCGACGATCTGACCGAGCGCGAAGACGATCGTGAAGGCACTGATGCCGGCCGCCCACTGCGCGGACGGCAGGTTGTGCCGCACCAGCGCCGTGGTCGACGCCACCACCGACAGGAAGACAGCGCCGAACATCAGGCCGGAAGCCATCGTCACCGGCCACGCCGGGCTCAGTACCGGCAGCAGGGTCGCCACCCCCAGCAAGGCATTCAGGAGCGCCTGCGGGCCACCGCCGCGGTAGCGATCCAGCAAGCCGGCCCAGACCCTCGACGACGCGACGCAGGCCATGCCCAGCAGGGCATAGAAGAGCGTAATGTCGCCCGGGCTCGCACCCTGCTCGCGCAGCAGCGCGATCACGAAGGTCATGTAGCCGATGTAGCCGGCACCGAACAGCGCGTAACCCGACAGGGCCCAGCCGAAGCGCCGAACCGGCCAGGCGGAAGGGGCTGGCGTCCCCTGCGCTGGTGTCGGCGCTGTCGACGCGGAGGCAGCGCCCTCCCCCGGCATGGCACGCACGGCCAGCGCCAGCACGGCGGTGGCAGCGAAGCTGGCGAGTGCCAGCGCCCACCAGGCCCATGCCCAGCCCTGCGGCACCCCCGCGGCGGCCTGCAGGACCGCCGGCACCACCAGTGCCGACAGCGTGATGCCGAAGCCGGTGCCACCGTAGTAGAGGCCCAGCAGGAAGCCCGCGTGCGACGGCTGCGAGGCGCCCAGCCGCGCCGCCAGCAAGCCGCCGGAGACGAACACCCAGGCGCTCGCGAGCCCCGCCAGCAGGCGCTGAAGCAACAGCGCCGGCGCCGAGCTGAAGAAGCCGCTGGCCGCCATGAAGACACTGGCGGCGATGGCGCCGCCAACCAGCAACCGGACCGGGCCGACACGCCGCATCAGACCCGGCGTCAAGAGCGCGCCCAGCAGGTAGCCAGCAGCGTTGGCGGTGTTCATGCCGCCAGCCAGCGCATAGCTCCAACCCAGGTCGGCGCGCATCGGCGGCAGCAGCAGGCCGTACGAGAAGCGGGTGATGCCGAGCGAGACAGCCGCCCCGAGCGACAGGGCCAGCGCGAGACGAAGGGCTGGGGCAGGCGTGGGCGTGGCGGCGAGCAATAGCATGGGGCGCGCCCATTCTGCTGCAGCCCTTAGCAGCAACGGGACAACCCCGTGACAGCAGGGTTGCGATCCAGGGTTTACCCTCGGGCCATCTTCCTTCTTTCATCAACAACTACAGGCACTTCTTCCATGTCTTCTCTCTTCGATCCCGTCCAAGCCGGCGACCTGGCGCTCGCCAACCGCATCGTGATGGCACCGCTGACGCGCAACCGCGCACCCAACGCGGTGCCGCGCGACATCACGGCCACCTACTACGCGCAACGGGCCTCCGCCGGCCTGCTGATCACCGAAGCCACCGCGATCAGCCAGCAGGGCCAGGGCTATGCCGACGTGCCCGGCCTCTACGGCACCGAGCAACTGGACGCCTGGAAGCGCGTGACCGACGCCGTGCACGCCGAGGGCGGCAAGATCGTGGTGCAGCTGTGGCATGTCGGCCGTGTCTCGCACACCGAACTGCAACCCGACAACGGCAAGCCGGTGGCGCCCTCCGCGATCACGGCCAAGACCAAGACCGTGCTGATCAAGGAGGGCGTGCCGACCTTCGTCGAGACCTCCGAGCCGCGCGCGCTCGACGCCTCCGAACTGCCCGGCATCGTGCACGCCTACGCCGCCGCGGCGCGCAACGCGGTCGAGACCGCCGGCTTCGATGGCGTCGAGCTGCATGGCGCCAACGGCTACCTGCTCGACCAGTTCCTGAAGACTGGCAGCAACAAGCGCACCGACGACTACGGCGGCAGCATCTCCAACCGTGCCCGTCTGCTGCTGGAGGCGACGCGCGCGGTGGTCGACGCGGTCGGCGGCGGCCGCACCGGTATCCGCCTGTCGCCGGTGACGCCTGCCAACGACGTGCATGACGCCGACCCGCAGCCGCTGTTCGACTACCTGATCCGGCAACTGGCGCCGCTCGGCCTGGCCTACATCCACGTCATCGAGGGAGCCACCGGCGGCCCGCGCGAGCTGGACGACCGTCCCTTCGACTACGAGGCCCTGAAGGCCGCCTATCGCGAGGCAGGCGGCAAGGGTGCATGGATGGTCAACAACGGCTACGACAAGCCGCTGGCCGAAGAGGCGCTGAAGGAAGGCGACGACCTGATCGCCTTCGGCCGGCCCTTCATCTCGAACCCGGACCTGGTACGCCGCCTGCGCGAAGGCGCAGCGCTGAATCCGTGGGACAAGACCACCTTCTACGGCGGTGGCGAAGCCGGCTACATCGACTATCCGGCACTGGCCTGAACCTCGGGGACGAAGGCCACGCTGACCCGCAGCCCGCCCTCTTCCGAGGCGCGGGCGAAGCGGAGTTCGGCGCCCAGCAGCTTCACGTAGCGGGCCACGATCGCCAGGCCCAGCCCCGCGCCTTGGCCGAGCTTCTGGCCCGCCGGGCCCTGGGCCCAGCGCTGCAGCAGGTCGGGCTGGGCCTCGATCGGGATCCCGGGACCATCGTCCGCCACGCTCAACGTCAGGCCGTCGAGTTCCACGGTGATGGTGCGGCCGCCGTATCGCAGCGCGTTGTCGATCAGGTTGTCGAGGATGCCCTCGACCAGCGCGGCATTGCCCTGCACCGTGACCGGATCCTCCAGCCCGAGCCCGCCCAGGTCGACGCCCTTGGCATCGGCGCGCGCCAGGTGCCGCAGCACGGCTTGCTGCCCCAGCTGGTCCAGGCGCAGGGTCTCGCGCTGCAGGCGGGTCCGCCCTTCGTCGGCCAGCGCCAAACCCAGCAACTGGTCGACCAGGCGGCTAGCGCGCGCCTGGCTCGTCGCGATCTGCTGCAGCTGCTCGCGCCAGATGGCAGGATTCTGCTGCGCCAGGCCATAGTCGGCCAGCGCGCGGATGCCCGCCAGCGGCGTGCGCAGTTCGTGCGCCACGTTGCCGGCGAATTCGCGCTGCGCAGCGGCACTGTAGGCCAGCCGCTCGAGCAGTGCATTGAGCGTGTCGCCGAGTTGCTCGAGTTCGCGCGAACTGCGTGCCACGGGCACCGGGGCGAGATCCTGGGCGTCGCGCGTCTCCAGGGTTCGGCGCAGTTCGCCCAGCGGATGCAGTTCGCGCCCGATGCCACGCCAGAGCCAGCCGGCCAGCAGAACGAGCAGCACCAGTTGCGGTGCCAGCGAGTACGCCAGAAGCTGCTCGATCAGCAGCGCCCGGGCCCGCGTGGTCTGCGCGATGACCACCCGGTAGCCGGCCGGCGCTCCCGGATCCAGCACCACAGCGCGCAGCGCCTGGCCGCGGTAGTCGATGCGCGAGAAGCGGTGCCGCGCGCCCTCGCCCGGTGGCGGCGCCTCGAGCCCGGCGTCACCGGCGAGCAGCGAGCCGTCTGAGCGCAGCACCGCGAAGAAGACCGTCTCCGACTGGTCGAACAGCAGGTTGCCGACCTCGCGCGGCGACAGCACGAGTTCGGCGCCGCGTTCGCCCGCTCGCACGTTCGCCGACACCGAATAGGCGTCGTCCAGCATCGCGCGGTCGAAGGCCTGCTCGGTGAAATAGCTGGCGACCACCACGGCCACCGCGGTGCCCAGCAGCCATGTCAGGCCCAAGGGCACCAACACGCGGCGCAGCACCCGCGCGGTCAGCGACGGCGCTGCGGCCGCCGCGCCGGGACTCACGGCTCGGCTTCCATCAGGTAGCCGATGCCGCGCAGCGTGCGGATGGCAGCGCCGCTGGCGACCAGCTTCTTGCGCAGCCGCGAGATGAAGGCCTCGAGCGCGTTGTCGCCCAGGGACTCGTCGAAGGTCGACAGCTTGTCCGACAGCTCGCGCTTGCTCACCGTTCGGCCCGGCGGACTCATCAGCTCCCACAGCACCTCGAACTCGCGCGCCGGCAGGTCGAGGGGCACGCCTCCCACCGCGAAGCGGCGCGCCCGCCGATCGAGCCGCAACTGCCCGAGCAGGGCGATGTCCTCGGTGCCCTGGGCCCGGCGCACCAGCGCCCGCAAGCGGGCTTCGACCTCGGCGAGGTCGAAGGGTTTGCCGAGATAGTCGTCGGCACCGGCATCCAGGCCGGCGATGCGCTCGTCGGTGCGGTCGCGCGCGGTCAGCACCAGCACTGGCGTGCGGTCGCCGCGGGCGCGCGCGTGTCGCAACGCCACCAGGCCGCTCGCCAGTCCGCTGGTCGGACTGGAGGTCGCCGGCAGGTTCAAGTCCAGCAGCACGGCGTCGAAGGACTGCACCCGCCAGAGGTGATCGGCGTCCTCGACACTGGTTGCCACATCGACGCGGTGGCCCGCGTCGCCCAGGCTGCGCAGCATCACGCCGCGCAGCACCGCATCGTCTTCGACCAGGAGAATTCGCATGGGACGTGATGAAAAAAACTTCCTGTTTGTACCTCACGGAGCGCCCCCTCGCTGGACATTGACACGGGGGAAAGGTTCAAACTCGCTCATTCATTCACATAAGGAGCAAAGACGATGAGCCAGAAATTCCAGGTCTCGGGCATGAGCTGCGGTCATTGTGCCGGCGTGGTGCAGAGCGCCGTCCAGACCATCGATCCCAGTGCGCAGGTCACGGTGGACCTCGAAACCGGCCACGTCGACGTGGTCAGCGAGCACCCTCGGCAAGACATCATCGTGGCGATCGAGAACGCCGGCTACCAGGCCAAATAGCCATCGAGGCCTCACCAAAGGGAGGTGCGGCGTCGGCCAAAAGCTCAAAGCAGTTGAATACTTTATGTTTCAAAGCGCAAAATACGTAGATAAGTTGCTTTGATCGAAAGGGTTCCATGCTGTCGAGCCTGCTGCCTGTCTCCGTCCGCGAAGCCGCCTACAAGCGCAAGTTCATAGAGAACCCCGAGGGCGAACATCTCTTCATGGGCTCCTACGAGAGCTTCGAAGCCGCGCAGGCCAACGTGCCGCCCGGCAAGGCGATCGGCTACGACAACGCCGAGGAGGCCAAGAAGCTCTACAGCCACCAGCTCTACTTCTATGACTACCCGGGACTGTTCTGGCTCGGGCGGGCGCTCGAGGAGGGCATGCGCAGCGTCTTCGACCTGGGTGGCCATGTCGGCATCAAGTACTACGCCTTTCGCCGCGTGATTCCCTACCCGGCGAACCTGCGCTGGACCGTCTGCGATGTGCCCGGCGTCGTCCAGACCGGGCGGGAACTCGCCATCCAGCGCGAAGTGACGTCCCAACTCGACTTCACGACCGACTTTCACGACGCCAGCGGCCATGACGTCCTGTATGCGGCGGGCTCGCTGCAGTACCTGCCGCTGCGGCTCTCTGAAATGCTCGCCCAGCTGCCCGTCAAACCGAAGCGCATCGTGATCAACACGGCAGCGACGCACCCCGACCGAACCCTCTACACGCTCAACAGCATCGGCTTCGCGGTCTGTCCCTACCGCATCCAGCACCAGGATGCGCTGCAGAACGAACTGGTCGAGGCCGGCTACAAGCGCCGGGACGCCTGGCGCAACGAAGGCAAGCCGATCGAGATCCCGTTCGTCGAGGGCGGTGACAAGGCCTTCTACTCTGGCTGCTGTTTCGACCTGCGCTGAGCCGCGCTACCGGGCCGCGGGCCGGCGCCCGCTACCATCCGGCCATGCCTTTCAACTCGCGGATCCTGATCGCCGAAGACGAATCCGGCATCGCTGACACCCTGCAGTACGTGCTGCGCACCGACGGTTTCGTGCCGGTCTGGTGTGCCACCGCGGAGCAGGCCATCGCGCAGTTCACGGCCGAGCCGCCGGCCCTCGCGATCCTGGATGTTGGCCTGCCCGACATGAACGGCTTCGAACTGTTCAAGCGGCTGCAGGCCCTGCCCGGGGGTGCGAATGTGCCGATGCTATTCCTGACCGCGCGCAGCGACGAGATCGACCGCGTGGTCGGCCTCGAGCTCGGCGCCGACGACTACATCGCAAAGCCCTTCTCGCCGCGCGAACTGGTGGCGCGGGTGCGAACCATCCTGCGCCGCAGCGGCCGAGGCGCACAAGGGGCTCCGACGCCCGCCGCCGCGGCCACTGCCCCGACGCCGACACCGGCAGCACCGTCCACGCCGTTCGCCCTCGACCTCGAGCGCATGCAGATCCGCTACTACGGCCGCCTGCTCGAACTCTCGCGCTACGAGTACGGCGTGCTGCGGCTGCTGGTGCAGCGGCCCGGCCGCGTCTACACGCGCGACGACCTGCTGCGCCTGGTCTGGGACGAGGCCAGCGACAGCTTCGATCGCACCGTGGACGCGCACGTGAAGACCCTGCGCGCCAAGCTCAAGGCGATCGCGCCCGAGGTCGACCCGATCCGCACGCTGCGCGGGACGGGCTATGCGTTGAACGAAGAACTGCCGCCCGCCGTGTGACCAGCAGGACGCGCATCTTCCTCGGCATCCTGCTGATCTACACGGCGGGCATCGCCTTCCTGCTCTACCGCGTGGTGATCGACATCGACCCGCGCTACCGCGAGTCGGCCGAGGAGTCGCTGGTCGAGGCCTCGCAGCTGATGGCCAGCCTGGTCGAGCAGGACGTGATCGCCGGCGCGATCAACACCGCGCGGCTCGAGCCGCTGTTCCGATCGGTGTATGCGCGTCAGTTCTCGGCCCAGATCTACAACCTGCACAAGCGCCACGTCGAGCTGCGGATGTACGTCACCGACCGCAACGGCCGCGTGCTGTTCGACTCGCAGGGCCGCAACCTGGGCGCCGACTTCTCGCAGTGGAGCGATGTGAAGCGCTCGCTCGCCGGCACCTACGGCGCCCGCACCACGCGCGACATCGCCGGCGACCCGCTGAGCTCGGTGATGTACGTGGGCGCACCGGTGCGCTGGGGCAACGAGATCGTCGGCGTGGTCAGCGTCGGCAAGCCGGTGCAGAGCTTCGGCCAGTTCGTCGAGGATGCGCGGGCACGCACGCTGTGGGTCGGCGGCGGCTCGGCGCTGGCGCTGCTGGTGGGCGCAATCATCGTCTCGATCTGGCTGGTGCGGCCCTTCGGCCTGATCTCGGACTACGTGGGCTGGCTGCGCACGCAGCGCAGCCCGAGCCTCGGGCGCATGCTGCGCCGCGCGGTCGACACGCTGCGCCGCGGCCTCGGCGAGATGCGCGACGCCTTCACCGGCCGCAACTACATCGCCGACTACGTGCAGACCTTCACGCACGAGATCAAGAGCCCGCTGTCGGCCATCCGCGGCGCTGCCGAGCTGATCCAGGAGCCATCGATGCCGCAGGCCGAGCGCGAGCGCTTCCTCGGCAACATCGCGCACGAGACGCAGCGCATCCAGGAGATCGTCGACCGCATGATGGAGCTCACCGCGCTCGAAACGCGGCGCGCGCTGGACCGCAGCGAACCGGTGGCGCTGGGGCCGCTGCTGCGCGAGGTGGCCGCCAGCGCCCAGGCCGCGGCGGCGCGGCGCGATGTCCGGGTGCAGGTGGCGATCCACGCCGAGGCCCGCGTCGAGGGTGATCCTTTCCTGCTGCGCCGCGCAGTCAGCAACCTGCTGGACAACGCGATCGACTTCTCGCCCTCGGGCGCCGAAGTGCTGCTGGCGCTCGAGGCCGGTTCGCGCCGCGCCATCGTCAGCGTCCGCGATCGCGGCCCGGGCATTCCGGACTACGCCCAGGACAAGGTCTTCGAGAAGTTCTATTCGCTCGCGCGGCCGCACAGCCAGAAGAAGAGCACCGGCCTCGGTCTCGCGTTCGTGAAGGAGATCGCGACCCTGCATCGCGGCCGGGTCGAGCTCGCCAATGCGCCGCGCGGCGGCGCGCTGGCCACCTTCACGCTGCCGCTGCTGTCACATCACTGACCGGTGAGCTCTCCATAGGCCTTGCGTGTCTCGGGGCTGACCGCATCGAGCACCTGCTGGTAGGAGGTCTGGTGACGTGCCAGCAGGCGCGCGGAGGCCACGGCCTTCGACTTGCAGTACCAGTGGCAGCTGTGCTGCATCAGGAACAGCTCGGCCGACATCATGAAGGCCTTGGCCTTCGGTGCGCGATGCAGCTCGTTGCGCATCACGCCCGCGATGCCGCGGGCATGGATTGCGAACGCCTGGCGCAGGTCGAAGGTCGCGGCCGGGAACAGCTGCTGCGCAAAGGGCAGCGCGAGCGGCAGCTTGCTGACCCGCGCCTCCTTCTCGCCGACCCGCGAGAACTCGGCCGCGAAGCTGTCGAACTGCGCCGACAGCTTCTCTTCGGTGGTGTCGAGCAGGCGCCAGATCTGCTCCCGCCGCTCGGGGTCGTCCTCGCCGAGGCAGCGCAAGTAGCCTTCGGTGAGGTTCTCCATGAGCTTCTCGATCTGGTAGTGGCCGAGGTGGCTGCCCAGCAGCGCGATGCGCTGCCGCTGATGCTGGGACTTGACGAGGTAGGCGCCGATGACGATCAGCGTCACCAGGGTGAGGGTTTCCATGAATCGGTCGCTCGAGAAAGGCGGTTGAGACCGCAGAGTGTAGGGACCCTGCGCCGTCCGCCTTTGGGCGCCGGGGCTACCTGAAGAAATCGAGGATGCGGCTTCGCTGCTCCGGCGCCACGGGCGGGCTCACCGGCACGCCGGCCAGGTCCTCGGCCGGAAGCGGCGCGAGCGCAGGATCCAGGCCCAGGCTGGCCACGCCGCGGCCCGGCGCGTAGTCGTCGAAGTACCACTCGCCGTCGACCTGCAGCACGCCCTCGGGCGCCTTCAGCGCCGCCACCGGCACGCCCTTGAGCGCCGACTGCATGTAGCCGGTCCAGATGGGCAGGCTCAGGCTGCCACCGGTCTCGCCGCGCACGCCGAGCTGGCGCGGCGTGTCGTAGCCGACCCAGGCGATGCCCACGCGGGTCGGCTGGAAGCCCGCGAACCAAGTGTCGAAGGAGTCGTTGGTGGTGCCGGTCTTGCCGTACAGGTCATCGCGCCGCAGTGCCTGGTAGGCCCGCGACGCGGTGCCGCCCTTCACCACGCTCTGCAGCAGCGAATCCATGATGAAGGCGTTGCGCTCGGGAATCGCGCGCCGGGATTCATCGAGCACCGGCGCCTCGGTCTCCAGCAGCACCTTGCCGCGCGCATCGACGATGCGCGTCACGAAGTAGGGGTTGACGCGAAAGCCGCCGTTGGCGAACACCGCATAGCCGGCGGCCATCTGCATCGGCGTCACCGAGCCGGCGCCCAGCGCCATCGGCAGGTTGGCCGGCTGCTTGTCGCGCTCGAAGCCGAAGCGCGTCACCCAGTCCTGCGCGTAGTCGGCGCCGATCGACTGCATCACGCGCAGCGTGACCAAGTTCTTCGACTGCTGCAGCGCGCGGCGCAGCGTGATCGGGCCGTCGTAGCCGCCGTCGTAGTTCTTCGGCTCCCAGACAGTGCCGCCGGCACCGGCCTCGAAGTGCAGCGGGGCGTCGTTGACCACGGTGGCCGGCGAGAAGCCCTTCTCGAGCGCCGCCGAATAGATGAAGGGCTTGAAGCTCGAGCCGGGCTGGCGCCAGGCCTGCGTCGCGTGGTTGAACTTGTTCTTGCCGAAATCGAAGCCACCGACCAGCGCCTGGATCGCGCCGCTCCTCGGATCGAGCGCGACGAAGGCGCCTTCGACCTCGGGCAGCTGCGTGATCTCCCAGCTGTTCTTCGGCGTGCGTGCGACCCGGATCACGGCGCCGCGACGGATCCGGATCTCGCGTGGCGCCTTCTCCGCCAGGCCCGACTGCGCGGGCTTCAAGCCTTCGCCGCTGATCTGCAGCGCTTCGCCGTTGGCGCGCACCGCGCTGACCTCCTTGGCACTCGCCTTCAGCACCACCGCGGCCACCAGGTCGCCGTTGTCCGGGTGCTCGGCCAGCGCGTCATCGACCGCGTCGTCGATCGCCTTCGGGTCCTCCGGCAGATCGACGAAGGCCTCGGGGCCGCGATAGGCCTGGCGCCGCTCATAGTCCATGATGCCCTTGCGCAGCGAGCGGTAGGCGGCCTGCTGCTCGGCCGCGACCAGCGAGGTCGTGACCTTGAGTCCGCTGGTGTAGATGGCGTCGCCGTACTGCGCATGCATCATCTGGCGCACGGTCTCGGCCACGTATTCGGCGTGCAGCCGCGACGGGTCGGCGGCGTCGCGCAGCTGCAGCGGCTCCTGGCGCGCAGCCTCTGCCTGCGCCGCGGTGATGAAGCCGGTTTCCTGCATGCGATCGATCACGTAGAGCTGGCGGGCGCGCGCGCGGCGCGGATTCGCCACCGGGTTGTTGGCGCCCGGCGCCTTCGGCAAGCCGGCCAGCATCGCTGCCTGGGCGATCGTGATGTCCTGCAGCGGCTTGCCGAAATAGGCCTCGGCCGCCGCGGCGAAACCGTAGGCGCGGTTGCCCAGGTAGATCTGATTCAGGTAGATCTCGAGGATCTGGTCCTTCGTGAGCTGGCGCTCCATGCGCAGCGCCAGCAGGATCTCCCAGGTCTTGCGCTGCACCGTGCGCTCGGAGCTCAGGTAGACGTTGCGCGCCACCTGCATCGTGATGGTGGAAGCCCCCTGCTTGCGGCCGCCCTGCAGGCTGGCCACTGCGGCCCGCACGAAGCCCTTGTAGTCGACGCCGCCGTGTTCGTAGAAGCGGGCGTCCTCCACGGCCAGCACCGCGTCCTTCATGACCTGGGGGATCTGCGCGAAGGGCGTCAGGTTGCGGCGCTCCTCGCCGAACTCGCCGATCAGCGTGCCTTCGGCCGAATAGACCCGCAGCGGCTGCTTGGGCTGGTAGTCCAGGAGCGCGGACAGGTCGGGAAGGCGCGGGTAAATCGTGGCCACCGCAATGCCGCCGGCGATCGCCAGCACCACCACGGTGCCGGCCGACAGCGCCCCGAGCCAGGCGGCCGTACGACGCCAGGTCGGCGCGCGGGAGGGGGTTGCGGAAGAAGTGGTCATGGCAGAGAGGGAGCAGGAACAGGCCACCATGGTTCCCGATCCGGGCGATGCCGGTGTGAAGTCCCTTGGCCCGGGACTTCACACGGACTTCACACAAGCCTGCGTTGGCCGCGCCGGACTTCAAGAAAGCTTCCAACTCCCTTCTTGCACGCTGTCGACAGTGGCCACTGTGCAAGTTCGCACAACAAGAAGGAGAAGGAACAACACCATGGACACCCCCGCCACCCCTTGTAGCCCAGGCCGCCGGCTCTGGCTGGTCACCTTGGCGCTGGCCGCCGCGAGCTTCCTCGCGCTGAGCCTGCGCCCGTTGCATGCCCAGGAAGCGCCGGGCCCGCGCGCCAAGACCGAGAGCCCGTACTTCTTCATCAAGAGCGACGACCCCGAACTCGACCGGCTGCCGCTCAAGGGCACCGAGGTGGACGTGAAGATCTCGGGCGTGATCGCCGACGTCACGGTCACGCAGACCTACCGCAACGAGGGCCGGCGGGCGATCGAGGCGCGCTACGTGTTCCCGGGCTCGACCCGCGCCGCGGTTGGTGCGCTCGACATGCGGATCGGCGACCGCCTGGTCTCGGCGCAGATCCGCGAGAAGGCGCAGGCCCGCATCGACTACGACGCCGCGAAGAAGGAAGGCAAGACCGCGGCGCTGCTCGAGCAGCACCTGCCCAACGTGTTCCAGATGAACCTCGCCAACATCCTGCCGGGCGACGAGGTCCGGGTGACGCTGCGCTACACCGAGTTGCTGGTGCCGCAGGGCGGCAACTACCAGTTCGTCTATCCGACCGTGGTCGGGCCGCGCTACAACAGTCCGCAGTCGGAGAACGCGCAGGCGCGCTGGGTGGCGCAGCCGACGCTGCGCGCGGCGGTCGCGCCGGGCACCTCCTTCAAGCTCAAGGTCGCGCTCGACATGCCGATGCCGCTGCAGGCAGTGCGCTCGCAGAGCCACAAGATCGAGCTCGCCCAGCGCGACGGCGATGCCCATGCCGACGTCACGTTGGCCCGCGATGCCGGGCTCGCGGACAACCGCGACTTCGTGCTCGACTACCGGCTCGCGGGCGAGCGCATCCAGTCCGGACTGATGCTCTACCAGGGCCACGGCGACGGCGCCGAGAACTTCTTCCTCGCGATGGTCGAGCCGCCGAAATCGGTGGCCGCCAACGCCATCTCGCCGCGCGACTACATCTTCGTGGTCGACATCTCGGGCTCGATGCACGGCTTCCCGCTCGACACCGCCAAGACCATGCTGGAGCGGCTGATCGGCGGCCTGCGGCCCAGCGACACCTTCAACGTGCTGCTGTTCTCGGGCAGCAACCGCATGCTGTCGCCGCACGCGGTGCCGGCCACCCGCGCCAACATCGCGCAGGCGCTGGCGACGATCCAGAACTACGGCGGCGGCGGCAGCACCGAGCTGATCCCGGCCCTCAAGCGCGCCTATGCCGAACCGAAGGCCGAAGGCGTCTCGCGCACGCTGGTGGTGGTCACGGACGGCTACGTCACGGTCGAGCGCGAAGCCTTCGAACTGGTGCGCCGCAACCTCGGCCAGGCCAACCTGTTCGCCTTCGGCATCGGCTCCTCGGTCAACCGGCACCTGATCGAGGGCCTGGCGCGCGCCGGCATGGGCGAGCCCTTCGTGATCACCGATCCGGTCCAGGCTCCTGAGCAGGCGGCCCACTTTCGACGCCTGGTCGAGTCGCCGGTGCTGACCCAGGTGAAGGCGCGCTTCGTCGGCCTCGATGTCTACGACGTCGAGCCGTCGGCGCTGCCCGATGTGCTCGGCGAGCGCCCGGTGATCCTGTTCGGCAAGTGGCGCGGCGAAGCCAGGGGCCGCTTGGTGGTCGAAGGCCGCGCCGCCGAAGGCCCCTACCGTCAGGAACTCAAGGTGGACCCGCAGGCCCGTCGCGATGCCGCCGCGCTGCGCAGCCTGTGGGCGCGGCACCGCATCGCCAGCCTCTCCGACCAGGAAGCGCTCGAAGGGGGCGACGATCTGCGCCAACGGATCACCGACCTGGGCCTGCGCTACGGCCTGCTCACGCAATACACCAGCTTCATCGCGATCGACCGCGTGGTGCGCAACCCGACGCCGCAAGACGCAGCCGGCGTCGACCAGCCCCAGCCGCTGCCGCAGGGCGTCGGCGAACTCGCGCTCGGCCAGAGCCTCGGGGCCGAGGTGCCGAGCACGCCCGAGCCGGAGATGCTGGGTGCGATCGCGGTGCTGCTCTCGATGCTGGCCATGCTGCGCCGCCGCGCCCGCCGCACCGACACCCGCCGCCTGACCTCCTAAGGAGAACAGCCATGACACTTGCCTTACTTGCCAGCCGCCATCCGCGCCTGTTCGAGGCCGGGATCCGGCTCGACCGCACACCGCCCCTGGCCTGGCTCGCGCTGCAGGCCGCCGCGCTGGCGCCGACCTGGCTCTGGATGGGGCGGCGGATGCTGGACCGCTCCGACGATCCGCTCGGCCTGCTGGCGCTGGCGGCGCTGGCCGTGCTCGTGATCGCCCTGCGCGGCGAACTCCGTGCGGCACCGCGCCTCGGCTGGCTGGCGCTCGCCGCGACGGCGACGGTGGCCGCCACGCTGGCACGCACCGGCGTCGGCGCCCTGCCC
>NZ_JBFUIU010000104.1:0-17690 GCF_056401695.1 Variovorax sp. P4_D9 | reverse complement strand
GGTTGGCACTCCTTCAGTCTTGACTTGAAATCATTCGAGCTTGGCGCCCGATTGCTTGATCAGGCGCTCCCACACCGGGCGCTCCTGCTTGTAGGCGGCCGCGAAGGCCTCGGGCGAGCTGTCCTTGATCTCGAAGCCCATCCCCGCGACCTTGGCCTGCACGTCGGGCTGCTGCGTCGCCTTGCGCACCTCGTCGGCGATGCGCTGCACGATGGGCTTCGGCGTGTTGGCGGGCGCCGCGATGGCCAGCCAGCCGGTGACGCGGTAGGCCTCGTCCTTGAGCCCCTGCTCGGCCAGCGTCGGCACGTTGGGCAGCGTGCTCATCCGGCGCTCGCCGGTGACGCCGATCGCCTTGAGCTTGCCGGCCTCGATGTGCGGCTTGGCGACCAGCGCGCTGGCATAGGCCATCTGGATCTGGCCGCCGATCAGGTCCTGCAGCATCGGCGCCTCGCCCTTGTAGGCAACATGGTTCATGTCGGCCTGCTGCGTCAGGCTCATGTGCGCGCCGGCCAGATGCGGATAGGCGCCGACGCCGTAGGAGCCGTAGGCCAGTTTGCCCTTGTTCGCGCTCGCGTACTTGAGCAGCTCGGGGCCGGTCTTGACCGGCACGCTCGGGTTCACCACCAGCACCAGCGGCGCCATCGCGATCTGGTAGACCAGCGTGAGGTCGCGTTGCGTGTCATAGGGCAGCTTCTCGTACAGAAACTGGTTGGTCAGCAGCGAGTTGCTCAGCGACAGCACGAGGGTGTAGCCGTCCGGTGCCGCCTTGGCGACCGCGTCGGTACCGATGATGCCGGCGGCGCCGGGCTTGTTGTCGATGATCACGGGCTGGCCGAGGCCGGCAGCCAGCTTCTCGCCGATCACGCGCGCCAGCACGTCGGTGGCGCCGCCAGCGGCGAAGGGCACCACCATCTTGATCGGCTTGTTTGGATAGGCCTGCTGCGCGTGGGCAGGCGCGATGGCGCAGAGGGCGGCAGCGCAAAGCCACGCGCGGCGGCTCGAGAGGATTGGGGTCAAGGCATGTCTCCGGTTCGGTTCTTCGAATGGGCTATTTCAGGATCACCTGCGTCTTGAACGGCAGCCGACCCAGCGCTTCGTGCAGTTGCAGTCGCAGTGTTTCGGCCTGCGCGCCGGCGGCGGCTGCGTCGACGATCACCTTGAGGGCGCTGTCGCCGTCGGCCTGCACCTGCGGCCGCGCCGAATCGGCGACGCCGAGCGCCGCGCAGGCTTCGTCGACCAGCGCTGCGGCCACCTTGCGCGCCGCCATCGCACGCAGCTCGGGCTTGTAGATCTTGCCGACGTTGGTCATCGGCATGGTCTCGATGACGATCACCGAGCGCGGCTTGGCAGGCGCCTCGTCGACCCGCGCGGCCGTAAAATCGAGCAGCTCGGCCTCGCTCGCCGTGGCTCCGGGGATCAGCGTCGCGAACACCACGGGCAGCTCGCCGGCATAGGCGTCGGGCGCACCGACCGCCGCGCAGAGCTGCACCGCCGGGTGGGCGCCGAGCGCGTCCTCGATCACCTTCGGATCGATGTTGTGGCCGCTGCGGATGATCAGGTCCTTCGAGCGGCCGCTGAGGTTGAGGCGGCCCTCGGCGTCAAGCCAGCCGAGGTCGCCGGTGGCGAGCCAGCCGTCGGCCGTGAAGGCCTTCGCGTTGTCGGCCGGATCGACGAAGCCCGAGAACAGGTTCGGCGACTTGAACAGCACCATGCCCTGCTCGCCCACGGGCAGGTCGCGCTCGCTGGCATTGCCGTGCTCGTCGAGCGCCACGATGCGCAGCTGCGAATAGGGCAGCCGAAAGCCGACGCAGCCCGCGGGGCCAACCACGCCCGGCGGCGTGATGGTCGAGATGCCGGCCATCTCGGTCATGCCCAGGCTCTCGTGCACGTGCAGGCCGAACAGGCGCTCGAAACGCGCGGCGAGCTCGGGCGCCAGCACCGCGGCGCCGGTACGGCAGTAGTTGATCGACGAGATGTCGGCCCCGGCCAGCGGCACGTTGGCCAGCGCAGCGAGCACCGTCGGCACTGCCGACAGCGAGGTCGGCCGGTACTTCTCGACCAGCCGCCAGTAGTTGGCCAGCACCTGCTTGTTGCGCAGCAGGGCGGTGGTTGGGATGATCACTTCGACGCCGGCCGACAGCGAGGCCAGAGACGCCGGCAGCACGCCGGCGACGTGGAACAGCGGGTAGCCGTTGATGGACGCGTCCTTCGGTCCCTGGCCGGTCATGTTGACGCTGGCCCAGGCCGTGAACACCTGCGCGCCATGGCTGTGGCGTGCGAGTTTCGGCGCACCGGTGGTGCCGCCGGTGTGGAAGTAGGCCGCGATGTCGCCCGGCGCGATGTCGCGGCCGCTCACCAGCCGGTCATCGGGCTCGGCGGCGCGCAGGGTGCCGAAGTCGGCCACGCCATCGGGCAAGTCGCCTGCGCTGCCCGGCGCCTCGTCGTGCGGCGCCACGCGCAGCACCGTCGTCAACGTCGGCACCTGGCCGCGCAGCCGCATCGCCTTGGCCCACATGCCCGAGTCGGCATCGGAGCCGTAGGCGATCAGCACCTTGGCCCGGCCAGCGGTCATCAGCGCGACCAGCTTGTCGTCGGTCAGGAGCGGGTTGAGCGGCTGCACGATGCCGGCCGCCTCGCCGCCCCACAAGGCCAGGTGGTAGTCGAGGCAGCCCGGCAGCAGCACCGCCACCGCGTCCTCGGGCCCGACGCCGAGCCGGTGCAGCAGGTTCGCGGTCTGGTGGATGCCGGCCAGCAGTTGGGCGTAGGACCAGCGGATCGGCGCGTCCGCCGGATCGCCGGTGCGCAGGAAGGTCAGCGCGGTCTTGTCGCCGAAGGCGGCGCCCGCATTGCGAAAGATCTCGTAAGTGCTGCGCAACGTCAGCGTCTCGGCTAGCGGCGTGGCCTCGAGCCTTCGGATGTCGTCGAGGCTGCGGATCGGAAACGATGCGCTGAAGGGCGCTGCGGCCCGGGGTTCGCTGTGGCGGCTCATGGATCCTGTCTCCTGCATTTCTCTGACTGCCATCATGCGCCGGGTCGGTCCCGGCGACTACCGCGGTTACTGGTTCTTGATGTTGTTGTCGCGGATCACCTTGCCCCAGCGCTCGTAGTCCTGGCGCATGCGCGCGCTCATCTGCTCGGGCGTCTGGAAGGCCGCGAAAGTGCCGACCCCTTCGAGCTTCTGCTGGACTTCCTTGTCGGCCAGCGCCTTCTTGAGCTCTGCGTTCAGGCGCGCGATCACGTCCTTGGGCGTACCGGCCGGCGCCAGCATGCCGCCCCACGAGGTGGCGTCGAAGCCGGGGAAGCCCTGCTCGGCCACGGTCTTGACCTCGGGCAGCAGGCTCAGCCGCTTGGACGAGCCGACCGCGATCGGCCTCAGCGTGCCCGAGCGGATGTGCGGCAGCACCGCGATCAGGTCCGAGAACATCATCGGCACCTGGCCGCCGATCAGGTCGGTCACGGCCGGCGCGCTGCCGCGGTAGGGCACATGCTGCATCTGGAAGTGGCCGACGTTCTTGAGGCTCTCGGTCGTCAGGTGGCCGAAGCTGCCGGCGCCCGCGGTGGTGTAGTTGAACTTGCCGCCGTCGGCCTTGGCCTTGGCGATCAGCTGCTGCAGGCCGGTGACTTCGGGCAGCGCCTTCGGATTGACGACCATCACGATCGGCAGGTCGTAGGTGGTGCCGACCGGCGTGAAGCTCTTGAAGATGTCGTAGCTGGTCTGGCCGTAGAGGTGACCGGCCAGCAGCGTCGGCGTGGCCAGCATCACCAGCGTGTRGCCGTCCGCTGCCGCCTTGGCCGCGGCTGCGGCGCCGATGGTGCCGGAGGCGCCGCCGCGGTTGTCGATCAGCACCGGCTGCTTGAGGCCTTCTGCCATCTTCTGGCCGATGATGCGGATCGCGACGTCGGTTGGGCCGCCGGCCGGGAAGGGCACGATGATGGTGATCGGTTTGGTCGGAAAGGCCTGGGCGAAGGCGGAACCGGCGACGAGCGGCAGCGCCAGGGCGAGCAGGGCGCGGCGCGCCGGATTGCGAACGGAAGCGGAAAAGCGGAAGGACATGGGGACGTTCGATGGCGTCAGAGGACGCCGTTGGATTTCAGTTGGGAGAGCTTGTCGTCGGACAGCCCGAGCAGCGACTGCAGCACCTCGTGCGTGCCTTCGCCGAGCTGCGGCGGTGCGTTGCGCACCGGCAGCCGCTCGCCGTCGAAACGGTAGGGCGGCGCCAGCACGTTGACCTTGCCGGCCACCGGATGCGGCTGCGTGGTCACCAGGCCGGCGTCGGTGGCGCGCTTGGAATTGAGCGCCTCGAGCAGGCCGAGCACCTCGCCGCAAGGAATGCCCGAACGCGTCAGCTGCTCGAGCAGCGCGCGGCGCTTGCGCCTGCCGAGCTCGCGATTGATCTCCGGCATCAACGCCTCGCGGTTGGCCGAGCGCAGGATGTTGGTCTTGAAGCGCTCGTCGGCCGCCAGGTCGGGGCGTTCGATCACCTCGTTGCAGAAGCGTACGAACTGGCTGTTGTTGCCGACCGTGATCACCAGCGGGCCGTCCTCTGCATCGAACACGCCATAGGGCACGATCGACGGATGCGCGTTGCCGAAGCGCGGCGGGTCTTCGCCCATCAGCAGCGCCTCGAGGCCGTAGTAGGCCGTGATCATCAGGCCGCAGTCGAACAGTGCCATCTCGATATGCCGGCCCTTGCCGGTCTTCTGGCGTTCGAACAGCGCGGCCAGGATGGCCTGCGCCGAGTACATGCCGGTGAACAGGTCGACCGCGGCGACGCCGAACTTGAGCGGCGGCTGGTCGGCCTCGCCGTTGATCGCCATCAGGCCGGCCTCGCCCTGCACCACCAGGTCGTAGCCGGGCCGCGCAGCCTCGGGGCCGGTGCGGTCGTAACCCGAGATCGAGCAATAGATCAGTCCCGGGTTGATCTCGCGCAGCGCCTCGTAGCCGAGGCCGAGCTTGTCGATGCCGCCGAACTTGAAGTTCTGGATCAGCACGTCGCTCTTCTTGACCAGCTCGCGCACGATCTCCTGGCCTTCCGGCGTCTGCAGGTCGATGCCGACCGAACGCTTGTTGCGGTTGACGCTGTTGAAGTAGGCGGTCTCGGTGTTGCCGACCCGCAGGCCCCAGTCGCGCGTGTCGTCGCCGCGCCCGGGGTGCTCGACCTTGATCACCTCGGCGCCGAAATCGGCCAGCACCATGCCGCACCAGGGGCCGGCGAGGATGCGCGAGAGGTCGAGCACGCGGACGCCCGCGAGCGGTAGCGCGCCGTTCATGGCTGGACCTCCTTGCCGAGCGCGATGTAGCGCTGCAGGTGATGGTCCTCGTCGCCGAGCTGGTGGTCGATCATGACGAGGCGCTTGGCGTAGTGGGCCAGCGGCAGCTCCCAGGTCATGCCGATGCCGCCGTGCAGCTGGATGCTCTCCTCGGCGACCAGGGTGCCGATGCGGCCGATGCTGTACTTGGCCGCCGACAGCGCGCGTTCACGCGTCAGTCGATCGGTGTCGAGTGCGGCCGCGGCGTTGATCACGGCCGAGCGGGCCTGCTCGATCTCGAGCAGCAGGTCGGCCATGCGGTGCTGCAGCGCCTGGAAGCTGCCGATCAGCAGGCCGAACTGCTTGCGCGTGCGCAGGTACTCCAGCGTGGCGGTCTTGGCCGCTTCCATCGCGCCGAGCGATTCGGCGCACAAAGCCAGCAGTCCGCGGGCGACGGCGCGCTCCAGCGTGGCGTAGCCCCGGCCTTCGGCGCCGAGCAAGGCGTCGGCGCCGAGCTTGATCTTGTCGAAGGCGAGTTCCGCGACGCGGCCGCCGTCGATCGCGGGGCAGTCGCGCACCAAGAGGCCGGGCGTCTTGGCGGGCACCAGGAACAGCGAGATGCCGGCTTCGTCGTCGACCGCGCCCGAACTGCGTGCCGAGACCACGAACAGGTTTGCCTGCGCGCCCTGCTGCACCACGGCCTTGGCGCCATCGAGCACCCAGCCCTCGCCGCTGCGTTCGGCACGGGTCTGCACGCGCGAGAGCTCGTAGTGGCTGCCGGCTTCGTCATGCGCCAGCGCCGCGATCGTGGTGCCGCCGATGATCTCGGCCAGCAGGGTCTTCTGCGCCGCGTTGCCCGAAGCGGAGATCGCCTCGCCGGCCATCACCGCGCCCAGCAGCGGCTCGACCACCAGGCCGCGGCCCAGTGCCTCGAAGACCACCGCGATGTCGAAGCCGCCGCCGCCGAAGCCGCCGTCGGCCTCGCTGAACAGCGCGCCGATCACGCCGAGTTCGGCGAACTGGTGCCAGATGTCGGCGCTGAAGCCCTCGGGCGACTTCGCGATGCGGTCGCGGGTCTCGAAGGCGTACTGCTCCGCGATGAAGCGATTCAGGCTGTCGGCGAGCATGCGCCGGTCTTCGCTGTGTTCGAAATTCATGGCTTTACYTTCAGAGTCCCAGGATCATCTTGGAGATGATGTTCTTCTGGATCTCGTTCGAGCCGCCGAAGATCGACAGCTTGCGGTTGTTGAAGTAGCGTGCCGCCGCAGCCGCGGCGTAAGGCGGGCCGAAGGGCTGGCCGTCGAAGCCGTCCTCGAGCGCCTCAGCGACGAAGGGCCGCGCCTGCGCGCCCATCGCGCGACGCGCCAGCGAGGAGATCTCCTGTCGGATCTCGGTGCCGCGGATCTTGAGCATCGAGCTCTCCGCGCCCGGCACGCCGCCGCCGGCCACGGCCGCGATCACACGCAGGTTGGTGGTCTTCATGTTCTCGAGGTCGATCTCGACCTTCGCCATGCGGGCGGCGAAGGCCGGGTCTTCGGACAACGGACGGCCGTTCTTGACTTGCTTCGCGGAGATCGCCTTGAGCTGCGCCATCGCGGCCACCGAGAAGCCGACGCCGGCGATGTTGGTGCGCTCGTAGGTCAGCAGGTACTTGGCGCAGGTCCAGCCCTTGTCTTCCTCGCCGACCAGGTTCTCGGCCGGCACGCGCACGTCGGAGAAGAACACCTCGTTGACCTCGTGCTCGCCGTCGAGTGTGATGATCGGGCGCACCTCGACGCCGGGCGACTTCATGTCGATGAGCAGGAAGCTGATGCCCTCCTGCTTCTTGGCCTCGCGATTCGTGCGCACCAGGCAGAAGATCATGTCGGCGTGCTGGCCCAGCGTGGTCCAGGTCTTCTGGCCGTTGACGATGTAGTGATCGCCCTGGGCAACGACGCCGCGCACGGCCTGTGTCTTGACCGAGGCCAGGTCGGAGCCCGCGCCGGGTTCCGAGTAGCCCTGGCACCACCAGTCGGTGCCGTCGAGGATGCGCGGCAGCCAGTGGCGCTTCTGCGCCTCGCTGCCGTACTTGATCAGCACCGGGCCGAGCATGTTGACGCCGAACGGAACGATACGCGGCGCATGGGCCAGCGCGCACTCGTTCTCGAAGATGAACTTCTCGACCGCGGTCCAGCCGGGGCCACCGTACTGTTCGGGCCAGTGGTTGGCGAGCCAGCCGCGCGCATTGAGGATGGCATGCCATTCCTGCATGTCGGCCTTGGACAAATGCTTGCCGGTCGCGACCTTGTCGGACAGGCGGGCCGGCAGCTTGTCGGCCAGGAAGGCGCGCACTTCGCTGCGGAAGGCTTCTTCTTCGGGGGTGAAGTTCAGGTCCATCGCCGAGTCCTCAGTAGATTTCAAACAAGCCGGCAGCACCCATGCCGCCCGCGATGCACATCGTCACCACCGCGTACTTCGCGCCGCGCTGCTTGCCTTCGATCAGCACATGGCCCGCGAGTCGCGCGCCGGTCATGCCGAAGGGGTGGCCGATCGAGATCGCGCCGCCGTCGACATTGAGCCGCTCCGACGGAATGCCGAGCTTCTCCTGGCAGTAGATCGATTGCGAGGCAAAGGCCTCGTTGAGCTCCCACAGGTCGATGTCGTCGACCTTGAGGCCGTGGCGCGCCAGCAGCTTGGGCACCGCGAACACCGGGCCGATGCCCATTTCGTCGGGCTCGCAGCCGGCCACGGCCAAGCCGCGGAAGGCGCCCAGCGGCTTGAGGTTGGCGCGCTCGGCTTCCTTGGCTTCCATCAGCACGCAGGCCGAAGCGCCGTCGGACAGCTGGGAGGCGTTGCCCGCGGTGACGAACTTGTCGGCGCCCATCACCGGCTGCAGCTTCGCTAGCGCCTCGTAGGTGGTGCCGCGGCGGTTGCAGGTGTCGTGGTCGATCGTGACTTCGCGCTGCGTGACTTGCTTGGTGTCCTTGTYGGTCACGGCCATCGTGGTGGTGCAGGCCACGATCTCTTCCTTGTAGCGGCCGGCGAGCTGCGCTTCTTCGGTCTTGCGCTGGCTCTCGGCCGAGAAACGGTCCTGCGCCTCGCGGCCGATGCCGTAGCGCTGGGCCACGATGTCGGCGGTCTCGATCATCGCCATGTAGAGCGCGGGCTTGTGTTCCTGGATCCAGGGGTCGATGCCGCTGTCGCCGGCATCTGTCGCGCTGCGGGTGCGGATCTGCGAGATGCTCTCGACGCCGCCCGCGATCATCGCCGGTGCGCCGTCGATCACGATGCGGCCCGCGGCCATCGCGATCGCCTGCAGGCCCGAGGCGCAGAAGCGGTTGACCGTGGTGCCGGCGATCGAGATCGGCAGGCCGGCGCGGATGATGCTCTGGCGCGCGATGTTGCGGCCGGTCGTGCCCTCGGGGTAGCCGCAGCCGAGGATTGCATCCTCGATCAGCGCCGGGTCGAGCCCCGAGCGCTCGACCGCGGCGCGCACCGCAAAGGCGGCCAGCGTGGCGCCCGGGGTGATATTGAATTCGCCGCGGTGTGCCTTGGTGAGCGGGGTGCGGGCGGTGGAAACGATGACGGCTTCGCGCATGGTGATTGGCTCCTTAGTCAGTTGAGGAGAGAGCAAAAACTGCTGCGCAGTTTCTTGGTCTGTCCCGAAGGTTTCAGTCTTGGTTGAGGCTCGAGAAATCGGCGCCGCGCTCGACCAGCTCTTCCAGCAGCGGCGAGGGCTTCCAGAACACCGGGTCCTGCTTGGCGAACTCCTGGATGTCGGCCAGCACCTTCGGCAGGCCCACCATGTCGGCATACTTCATCGGACCGCCGCGGAAGCGCGGAAAGCCGTAGCCGTAGAGGAAGGCGACGTCGACGTCGAGCGGGCGTAGCGCGATGCGCTGGTGCACCACGTTGGCACCCTCGTTGATCATCGCGGCCATGTAGCGGCGCATGATCTCGTCCTCGGTGAAGCTGCGCGGCGTGATGCCGGCGCGCTGGCGCTCGGCATCGATGATCGCCAGCACCTCGGGGTCGGGCTGGCCGGTGCGCGCGCCTTCGGGGTAGAGGTAGTAGCCGCGCTGGGTCTTCTGGCCGAACCAGCCCCGCTCGCAGATGCGGTCGGCCACCTGCACGTAGCGCGCCTTCGGGTCGCGCGTGGCCGCCTTGCGCTTGCGCGTGGCCCAGCCGATGTCGCCGCCGGCCAGGTCGGAGACCTGGAACGGGCCCATCGGGTAGCCGAAGTTGCGCACGGCCGCGTCGATCTCGTATGGCGAGGCGCCGTCTTCCATCATGTGGTCGGCCGCCTGACGATACACGGCGAGGATGCGGTTGCCGATAAAGCCGTCGCAGACGCCGGCGCGCACCGGCACCTTCTTGAGCTTCTTGGCGAGTTCGAAGCCGGTCGCGACCACGTCGGCGCTGACCTTGGCCGGCACCACGATCTCGAGCAGCTTCATGATGTTGGCCGGCGAGAAAAAGTGCAGGCCGACGACGTCGCCGGGGCGCGAGACGCTGGCCGCGATCTCGTCGATGTCGAGGTAGGAAGTGTTGGTGGCCAGCACGGCGCCGGGCTTGCAGACCCGGTCGAGCTCGGCGAACACGGCCTTCTTGACGCCCATGTCCTCGAACACCGCCTCGACCACGATGTCGACCTTCGCCAGCGCGTCGTAGGCGGTCGAGCCCGAGAAGCGCGCCATCACGCTGTCCTTGGCTTCGGGCGTCATACGGCCCTTCTTGATCAGGCCGTCGTAGACCTTCTCGACGTTGGCTCGCCCGCGCGCCAGCTGCGCTTCGTCGCGTTCGATCATCGTGACCGGCATGCCGGCGTCGAGCATCGCCACCGCGATACCGGCGCCCATGGTGCCGCCGCCGACGATGCCGGCCGAGTCCAGCGCGCGCGGCTTGGCGGCCTTGGTCTCGGGCGCCTTGAGCACCTCGCGCTCGGCGAAGAAGGCGTGGATCAGGCCGGCGCGCTGCGGGCTGTCGATGCACTGCAGGAACAGCTTGCGCTCGAGCGCCATGCCTTCGTCGAAAGGCTTGGTGAGCGCGGCTTCGACGGCTTCGATGATCTTCATCGGCGAGAACAGGCCGCGGCTCTTCTTCGCGGTGTCGGCGCGCGCGGCTTCGAGCGCGGCGCGGCTGGCCTCGGTGTCGGCCAGTGCCTGCGCATCGCGCGTGCGGCGCCCCGGCGCCTTGGCGGCGATCAGTTCACGGGCGTAGGCCAGGCCTTCGGTCAAGGCCTCGCTGCCTTCGCCCAGCCGGTCGACCAGGCCGAGCGCGAGCGCTTCGTTGGCGCCGGCGTGGCGGCCGCTGAGGATCAGCTCGAGTGCGGCCTTGGCGCCGATCAGGCGCGGGGCGCGCTGCGTGCCGCCCGAGCCGGGCAGCAGGCCCAGCGCGACTTCGGGCAGGCCGAGCTTGGCCGAGGGCACGGCCAGGCGATAGTGGGCCGACAGCGCGATTTCGAGCCCGCCGCCCAGCGCGGCGCCCTGGATCGCGGCCACCACCGGCTTGCTGCAGTTCTCGATCGCCAGACAGACTTCGGGCAGCGACGGCGGCTGCGGCGTCTGGCCGAATTCGCGGATATCGGCGCCGGCAATGAAGTTGCGTCCCGCGCCGACGATCAGCACGGCCTTGGCCTCGTTGTCGGCCTCGGCCGCCGCGATCGCTGCGGCGAGGCCCCGCCGGACGTCGACGCCCAGCGCATTGACCGGCGGGTTGTCGATGGTCACGACCAGCACGTCGGCTTGGCGCGTGAAGCTCACGGGGGAGGCGGAAGAAGGGGGGGTCTGGGCCATAGTGTGTCTCCGATTGCTTGACAGGACGGTTCATCCGGGATGAACCCAGCATTCTTGATCCGACTCCCGCCTTTGACAATTGCATTTGGCGTTGACAGACTGTCAAAGGATTTTTGACACAATCGGGCGCCATGGACCTGCAATCGCTGACCCTGCTGGTGGAGATCCTCGATGCCGGCAACCTGAGCGCGGCGGCGCGCCGGCTCAAGATGAGCCGCGCCAATGTCAGCTACCACCTGAACCAGCTCGAGCGCTCGGTCGGTGCCCAGCTGGTGCGCCGCACCACGCGGCGCGCGGAGCCGACCGAGATCGGCCTGCGCCTGTACCAGCACGGCCTGGCGATCCAGGGCGAGCTGCTGGCGGCCAGGGAGTCGGTCACCACGCTCGGCCAGAGCCTGCAGGGCCGGGTGCGCCTGAGCGTGCCGAGCGGCTACGGCCAGCTCGTGATGTCGGGATGGCTGATCGATTTCAAGCGCATGTACCCCGGCATCGTGCTCGACGTGCTGTTCGAGAACCGCATCGAGGACCTGCTGCGCGACGAGGTCGACATCGCGATCCGCGTGGTGCCCGAGCCGCCGCAGAACCTCGTGGCGCGCGAGCTCGGGCCGGTCCGCTACGTGGCCTGCGCATCGCGCGGCTATGCCGAGGCGAACGGGCTGCCGACCCAGCTCGACCAATTGCAAGGGGCGCCGGTTGTCACCTCGGCGGTGGTCGGGCGCCAGCTGCGCGTGTCGGCCTACCAGGGCGAGGAGCGGCGCGAGGTGATCCTCGAGCCGACGCTGATCTCGGAGAACTTCCTTTTCCTGCGCCAGGCGATCCTGGCCGGCCTGGGCATCGGGCTGGTGCCCGACTACGTGGTGCAGGACGACATCCGGCGCGATGAAGTCGTGACCACGCTGGACGACTGGCGGCTCAGCATCTTCGGCACCGGGATGTACATGCTCTACATGCCGAACCGGCAGCACACGCGGGCGATCCGGACCTTCATCGATTTCATCCTGGAGCGGGTGCGGGGGGCGGCGGCCACGATGGGACAATCGGCCCCATGACCACCCCCGCCGACACCCTCACGATCACCCGCCCCGACGATTGGCACCTGCATGTGCGCGACGGCGCCGCGCTCGCGGCCGTGCTGCCGCATTCGGCGCAGCAGTTCGGCCGCGCGCTGATCATGCCGAACCTGCGCCCTCCCGTGACCACCGCGCAGCAGGCGCTCGACTACCGCGCCCGCATCCTCGAAGCGCTGCCCGCCGGCTCCCGCTTCCAGCCGGTGATGTCGCTCTACCTGACCGACAAGCTGCCGCCCGACGAGATCGAACGCGCCGCGGCGGCCGGGGTCCGCGCCCTCAAGCTCTACCCCGCGGGCGCCACCACCAACAGCGATGCCGGCGTGACCGACATCAAGAAGACCTACGCCACCCTCGAGGCCATGCAGAAGCACGGACTGCTGCTGCTGGTGCACGGCGAGGTGACCGACCCGGCGGTCGACCTGTTCGACCGCGAGGCGGTGTTCATCGACCGCGTGCTAATCCCGCTGCGCCGCGACTTCCCCGAGCTCAAGATCGTGTTCGAGCACCTGACGACCCAGGAAGGCGCCCACTACGTGCGCGATGCCAATCGCTTCACGGCCGCCACGATCACGGCGCACCATCTGCTCTACAACCGCAACGCGATCTTCACCGGCGGCATCCGGCCGCACTACTACTGCCTGCCGGTGCTCAAGCGCGAGACCCATCGCGTCGCGCTGGTCGAGGCCGCCACTAGCGGCAGCGACCGCTTCTTCCTCGGCACCGACAGCGCGCCGCATCCGGCGCACCTGAAGGAGCACGCGCTGGGCTGCGCCGGCTGCTACACCGCGCTGACCGCGATCGAACTCTACGCCGAGGCTTTCGACCATGCCGGCGCGCTCGACAAGCTCGAAGGCTTCGCGAGCTTCCACGGCCCCGACTTCTACGGCCTGCCGCGCAACACCGACACCGTGACCCTGCGGCGAGAAAGCTGGACCGTGCCCGAGACCGTGCCCTACGGCGACGCCACGCTGAAACCTCTGCGCGGCGGCGAAACCGTGGCCTGGAGGCTGGCATGAGTCTGACGCCGCGGGTCATGCTACTGGTCGACGCCGACAATGTATCGGCCGACGTGATCGAGCAGGCCGTGGAGCGCACCCTGGCCGAGCACGGCGCGGTGCATGTGCGGCGCGCCTACTGCAATGCCGACACCGCGCTCAAGCAGCAGTCGCTCTTCAAGCGGCTGTCGATGCGGCCGATGGTCAACCTGTCGGCCGGGAAGAACAGCACCGACATCGCGCTCGCGGTCGACGCCATCGACCTGGTGGTCGCGGAGCGGCCGGACATTGTGGTGCTGGTGTCCTCCGACTCCGATTTCGCGCCGCTGGTGATCCGGCTGCGCGAGAAGGGCTGCCGCGTCTGCGGCATCGGGCAGCAGGGCAAGACCGGCGAGGAGACCGTGGCGGTCTACGACAACTTCGTCGACCTGCAGCACCATTCGTCGTCGACCAAGGCCGCCGTGGCCAGGCCCGCCGCCCGACAGGCCGCGAAAGCCGAGCCCGCACCCAAGCCGGCCGCCAAGCGCACCGCGCGTGCGCCGCGCCGCGCCAAGGCCGAAGCGGCCGCGCCCGTGCCGGTGCCGCGTGCGCCCGCGCTGCCCGACGACGTGTTGCACATCCTCGATGCGGTGGCCGAACTGGGCATGGGCAACAAAGTCGAGCTCAATGTCGCGGCCGAGCGGCTGCGCGCCGCCAAGCTGCTCGGCCGGAGCGCGAGTTCGCCGAAGCTGTTCAAGAAATACCCCGAGCTGTTCCTGCTGACGCCCGAGAAGACGCCCAACAAGGTGCAGTACATCGGCCCGATGCCGGCCTGACGCGGATGGCTGCGGGCCTGGCCGTCGACGCGACGCCGCCCTGGATGGCGCCCTTCGCGTCATGCGCACGACGGGTGGCCGCAAGGACCGATCTCGGCGCAAGCGTGGCCGACGCGCTGTCGGCCGAGCCGGTGCCGCTCGATCTGTCCGCCGGGTCGTTGAAATTCGTGCCCGGCGACAGCGCGACAGCCGGCGAAGCCTACGAGGCCTTCATCTTCCGCACCGCTTGCGTGCCGACGCGCGACAACCTACACGACCTGTTCAATGGGCTGGTCTGGCTGCACTGTCCGCTCGCCAAGCGGCGGCTGAACGAATTGCAGGCGGCCGAGATCGCGCGCGCCGGCATTGGCGCCACACGGGGGCCGCTGCGCGACGCGTTGACCCTGTTCGACGAGAACGGTGCCGTGCTCGACGCCCCGGCGGCCCTGTGGGAGGCCCTGGTCGCACGCGATTGGCAGCAGCTTTTCGTCACCCGGCGCGCGCTCTGGCGCGGTGCGAGGCTGCGGGTGTTCGGCCACGCACTGCTCGAAAAGCTGGCCGCGCCGCGCAAGGCGGCCACTGCGCATGTGCTGCTGGCGCCGGGCGCCAACCCGTCGATCGGGCCCGAAGATGCCCGGATCGCGGCGGCGCTCGACCCGGCGTGGCTGGCCACCAAGCCTTTCGTGCCGCTGCCGGTGCTGGGCGTGCCCGGCTGGTGGGCGCCCAACGAGGCGCCCGCCTTCTACGATGACGCGCTCGTGTTCAGGCGCAAGAGAGCCGCGGCTCTGCCTGCCTGAGCGCGCGCAGTCATTCCTGTACGACGACCTCGACCCGGAGCGCCGCGGCATCCGTGGCACCGGTGCCGATGATGTTTTCGGGCCTCTCGAGCAGGATGCGGGCCTCGGGTGCCCCGGCCGCGATCAGCGCGTCGGCCACCGCCTGGGCGCGCCGCATCGACATGTCCTCGTTGACCGCCGTGCTGCCATTGGCATCGCTGAAGCCAGAGACCACCAACAGCCTGGCCTTCTCGTGGGTCGAGAGATGGCTGAGCACAGGCCTCGCGCGGGCCGTGAAATCGGGCGACAGGTCGGCCTTGCCGGTGTCGAAGAAGACCTTGAGGGCCGGCGCGCTGTCGACCATGGAGGCCACTGTCGCGGCGCCGGCCGGGATGGCTTCGGAGACAGCGGCCTTGTTGCTCCGCGTAGCGAAGAAGCCGAGTAGCAGCAAGGCCGCCAGCAGCAGCACCAGCCAGACCAGGATGCGCAGCACGGGCCTTGACCCGGGCTGCAGGTCTCGGGCCCCGGCCGCACTGCCGAGCAGCCAGTTTCTCGCGCTGCTGGCGAATGCCATGACCTCCGGCAGCAGGGTGGCCGGATTCTCGCCATGCGGCATCAGCGCGGCCATCACGCCCGGGAGCGCGCACGCCAGTGATGCCGAGGCCGGCCATCCCGAGTTTCTCGACGAAGCCCGGCAGCCCGCCGGTCTGCGGCTGGGTGGCCTCGGCGACCAGCATCTGCATCAAAGGTCCGGCCTTGCCGCCTTGCCCGAAGCGCGTGGCGACCTGATCGATGACTGCATCAAGCACCTTTTTTTTCCCTATCCATAAGAATCGGCAGCCCTGTGCTACCGGACCGGCACCTTATCGGCGGGACCGGGGTCGGCTTGCCCGGCGGGCGCGTCGGCGCAGCGCAATGCGGCACTTGCGCACATTCAGGGGCGCGATTTCCTTCTGATTCCAGTTGGTATTTACTGCTTTCGTAGTGCCGTGGGACTTAATCTCGCTCCCATGATTGCTCCTATGATGGCGCTGCATGCACGTGGCGTGCGGGCCCTAGAAGCAACAACGAAAGCCGAGGACCGACGCGCAAACCCTTGCAACCCGGGCGGCAACCCTTATGTCCAGAGGCGGGACACCGCTTGTTCCCACGGAGAATCGAACTTGAAACGCATCCTTCTTTTTGTCCTGACCAACGTCATGGTGGTCGCGGTCCTGGGCGTGGTCGCCAGCCTGCTCGGCGTCAACCGCTTCCTCACCGCCAACGGACTCAACCTCGGCGCGCTGCTCGGCTTCGCCCTGATCATGGGCTTCGGCGGCGCGATCATCTCGCTCCTGATCAGCAAGCCGATGGCCAAGTGGTCGGCCGGCGTACGGATCATCAACGACCCGCAGACGCCCGACGAAGCCTGGATCGTCCAGACCGTGCGCAACCTCGCCGACAAGGCCGGCATCGGCATGCCTGAGGTCGGCATCTTCGAGGGCGACCCGAATGCCTTCGCCACCGGCGCGTTCAAGAACTCCTCGCTGGTGGCGGTCTCGACCGGCCTGCTGCAGAATATGACGCGCGAAGAGGTCGAGGCCGTGATTGGCCACGAAGTGGCGCACGTCGCCAACGGCGACATGGTCACGATGACCCTGATCCAGGGCGTGATGAACACCTTCGTTGTGTTCCTGTCGCGCGTGATCGGCTATGCGGTCGACAGCTTCCTGCGCCGCAACGACGAGCGCTCGTCGGGTCCCGGCATCGGCTACTTCGTGACCACCATCGTGCTCGACATCGTGCTGGGCTTCGCCGCCGCCATCGTGGTCGCCTGGTTCTCGCGTCATCGCGAATACCGTGCCGACGCCGGCGCCGCCCAACTCATGGGCCGCAAGCAGCCGATGATCAATGCGCTGGCGCGTCTTGGCGGCCTGCCGCCCGGCGAGTTGCCGAAGACTGTCGAGGCCATGGGCATCACCGGCAAGCTTGGCAGCCTGTTCGCGACCCATCCGCCGATCGAGCAGCGCATTGCGGCGCTGCAAAGCGCGCAGGCCTGAGGCGCTTGCGCCCGGCAAAGAGCCGCCTTCGGGCGGCTTTTTTGCGTCGGACGATTCCGCATCTTCTTTCGCTTTGGCTGATTCCAGTGTTTGCTTGATATGGGGATGGGCATAGCCCATAGGGTCGCGTCTACGCCATCCCGCCTCGGGTCGAGCGACAAACGAAAGAAAGGGAGACAACTCATGGAATCGGCCAAGCATTTCCAAAGCATCGTTGCGCAAGAGGGCGGCATGCGGCGCACCCTGACCGGCGCGCAGATGCCCATGATCGCGATCGATGGCGCCATCGGCACCGGCCTCTTCATGGGCAGCGGATTCGCCATCGGTTTCGACGGCCCCAGCGTGATCATCAGCTACCGATCGGCGCCGCGATCGCCTTGCTGCTGATGGGCTGCCTGGCCGAGTTGACGGTGGCGCACCCGACGCTTGGTTCCTTCGGCGCCTATGCCGACTACTACGTCAGCGCGTGGGCCGGATACCTGGTGCGCTATGCCGACTGGGCCTCGATCGTGCTGGCGATCGGCGCCGAGGTCACCGCGGTCGCGATCTACATGCAGTATTGGTTCCCGACCTCGCCGGTCTGGGTCTGGATCCTGCTCTTCGCGGGCAGCCTGGTCTTCGTGAATGCCCTCAGCGTGAACGTGTTCGGCTTCGTCGAGTACTGGTTTTGCATGATCAAGATCGCCGCCATCGTGGCTTTCATCCTGATCGGTGCCTATGTCGTGTATGGCGCGCCCGGCGACGGCGCCATCGGCTTCAAGAATTGCGTCGACCACGGCGGCTTCTTTTCCGGTTCGTCAGAAGAATTTGTGGGCGAGTTTAGGCTCGGGGAGCTTGCCGAGCACGTGATACAGAGAGAGTTCGGCGATGCGGAAGGTCCGATAGCCGTACGCTTTTCTCATGGTGACTTTGGCCTTGTTGTTCAGTCCCTCGATGACGCCGCTGGAAAACTGCTTTTTGGCGCGAAAGTAGTTGAGCAACAACTCCCGGTG
>NZ_JBFUIU010000103.1:0-17779 GCF_056401695.1 Variovorax sp. P4_D9 | reverse complement strand
CGCCAGTTCAAGGCCGATCCGCGGATGATCGTGGAAGCCCGCGGCGCCTACTTCACCGACGCCGACGGCCGAAAGATCTTCGACGGCCTGTCCGGGCTGTGGTGCTCCGGGCTCGGCCATGGCCGGCCCGAGATCACCGAGGCGGTGAGCCGGCAGATCGCCCGGCTCGACTACGCACCGGCCTTCCAGCACGGTCATCCGCTGTCCTTCGAACTCGCCAACAAGCTCAAGGAACTGACGCCGGCGGGCCTCGACTACGCCTTCTTCACCGGCTCGGGCTCGGAAGCGGCCGATACCTCGCTCAAGATGGCGCGGGCCTACTGGCGGGCCAGGGGCCAGGCCGGCAAGACGCGCCTGATCGGCCGCGAGAAGGGTTACCACGGCGTCAACTTCGGCGGCATCTCGGTCGGCGGCATCGGCGGCAACCGCAAGACCTTCGGCCAGGGCCTCGAGGCCGACCACCTGCCGCACACGCAGTTGGCCGACAACGCCTTCAGCCGCGGCATGCCGCCCCATGGCGCGGCTTTGGCCGACCGGCTGCTCGACCTGATCGCGCTGCACGATGCCTCGAACATCGCGGCGGTGATCGTCGAGCCCTTCTCGGGCTCGGCTGGCGTCGTGGTGCCGCCGCAGGGCTACCTGCAGCGGCTGCGCGAGATCTGCACCGCGCACGGCATCCTGCTGATCTTCGACGAGGTCATCACCGGCTTCGGCCGCTGCGGCGCCATGACCGGCGCCGACGCCTTCGGCGTCGTGCCCGACATCATGAACGTCGCCAAGCAGGTCACCAACGGTGCCCAGCCGCTCGGCGCCGTGATCGCGAGCAAGGACATCTACGACACCTTCATGGCGGCCGGTGGCCCGGACTACATGCTCGAGTTCCCGCATGGCTACACCTACTCGGCCCATCCGGTGGCCTGCGCCGCGGGCATAGCGGCCCTCGACGCGCTGCAGAAGGACAAGCTGGTGGAACGGGTCGCTTCGCTGGCGCCCTTCTTCGAGGCCGCGGTCCACAGCCTGAAGGGCACGCGGCACGTGGTCGACATCCGCAACTACGGCCTGGCCGCCGGGCTCACGCTCGCGGCCCTGCCCGGCGAACCGGCACGCCGGCCGTACGAGGTCGCCATGGCTTGCTGGCGCAAGGGCTTCTATGTGCGCTACGGCGGCGACACGATCCAGCTCGCTCCACCCTTCATCGTCGAGAGGGCGGAGATCGAGCGACTGGTGAACGCGCTTGGCGAGGCCCTGGCGGAGACCGCCTGAGTCTCGGCCCGGCTGAGCCCGCCCCTCACTCCCCTGCCGTCGCCGCGTCGCTGACCCAGCTGGCCGAGCGCCCGATGCTCTCGAGCAGGTGCTCGGTGAAGGCTCGCACCTTGACGCTGGCGCGCGGCGTGGCGCGCACCAGGAAGATGCCGCTCGCCTCCTGCCGCGGCGCGCCTTCGAGGTCGAGCTCGACGATGCGGCCGGCCGCCAGGTCCTCGCCGATCGCCCAGTTCGGCATCAGCGCGATGCCCAGGCCCTGGGCGGCGCACATGCGGCGCGCATCGCAGTCGTTGCTCTCGAGCGCGAACTGGGGCGGGCGGCTCCAGTCGAAGCCCTCGAGTTCACGCCAGCCGCGCACACCGGTGCTGTGCTGGCGGTCGATCAGCCGATGCTGCGCCAGGTCCGCGAAGCGCCGCGGATGGCCATGACGCTGCAGGTAGGCCGGCGAGGCGCCCATGATGTAGCGCTGGCTGCCGATGCGCTGGCAGATCAGGCTGCTGTCGGGCTGGTCGCCGATGCGGATCACGAGGTCGAAGCGCTCGAGCACCGGGTCGACCACCCGCTCGGTGAGCTCGAGCTCGACGTTCAGCGCCGGGTGCTTGTCGAACAGCGAGCCCAGGTGCGGCGCCACGTGGCGGCGGCCGAAGGCCGGCACACAACTCACGCGCAGCAGCCCCTGCACGCTGCCGTCGAGTGAGACCACCTCGCTGCGCGCATCGCTCATGTCGTGCAGGATCTTCACGGCGCGCTCGAACAGCAGCGAGCCGGCCTCGGTCATCGCCAGCGCCCGGGTCGAACGCGTGAACAAGGGCACGTTGAGGTCCTGCTCCAGCGCATCGATCTGGCGCGCCACCGACGATGCGACCAGGCCCCTGCGCCGGGCCACGGCCGAGAAGCTCTTGGCCTGCGCCACGTCGACGAACATGGAGAGGCTTTCGGCAAAGCGGATCGATTCCATTTGTGCGAACAACGCAAAGGCATTTGGCCCTGGCGCCGGATTCCCATAACGAGGCGCAAAGAATAGCATCAGTTGGCTCAAACGAGGTACGCCTATGAACACTGACGCCGAACCTGGCGGCATCCAGTCCTTCAGCTTCGAGAGCCGCACGCAGCGGGTCCTGTTCGGGCACGGCAGCCTGTCGAAGGTCGCCGCCGAGATCGAGCGGATGGGGATCGGCAAGGCGCTGGTGCTGTGCACGCCGCCGCAGCGGGCCCGGGCCGAACGCGTGGCCGACCTGCTCGGCGCCCGTGCCGCGGGCATCTTCGATGGTGCCGTGATGCACGTGCCGATCGAGAGCGCACGGGCGGCACGGGAGGCCGCCGCGCGCCTCGGCGCCGACGGCGCGGTGGCGATCGGCGGCGGCTCGACCATCGGCCTCGGCAAGGCCATCGCGCTCGATTCGGGCCTGCCGATCCTGGCCATCCCGACCACCTACGCGGGCTCGGAGATGACGCCAATCTACGGCCTGACCGAGAACGGCCTCAAGCGCACCGGCAAGGATCCCCGCGTGCTGCCACGGACGGTGATCTACGACCCGGCGCTGACGCTCGGCCTGCCGGTCGGCCTGTCGGTAGTCAGCGGGATCAACGCCATCG
The DNA here is from genome assembly GCF_056401695.1 of Variovorax sp. P4_D9. NCBI lineage: Bacteria > Pseudomonadati > Pseudomonadota > Betaproteobacteria > Burkholderiales > Comamonadaceae > Variovorax > Variovorax sp. P4_D9. The sequence continues at coordinate 14,920 of NZ_JBFUIU010000103.1, read as the reverse complement.
CCCATGCGGCCGAAGGTCTCTACTCGGCGGACGGCAACCCGGTCTGCAACCTAATGGCGGTCGAAGGCATCGCCGCCCTGGGCCGCGCCCTGCCCGGCATCCATGCCGACCCGGCCAACCCCCAGGCGCGCAGCGATGCGCTCTACGGCGCCTGGCTGTGCGGCACGGTGCTGGGCAGCGTCGGCATGGCGCTGCACCACAAGCTCTGCCACACGCTGGGCGGCAGCTTCAACCTGCCGCACGCCGAGACCCACACCATCGTGCTGCCGCATGCGCTGGCCTACAACGCCGCGGCCTCGGCCGGCGCGATGCGGCGTATCGCCGCTGCGTTGGGCGCCGCCAGCGCCCCGCAGGCGGTCCACGAACTGGCGCTGAGCAACGGCGCGCCGACGGCCCTGAAGCAGATCGGCATGCGCGAGGAGGACCTGGACCGCGCCTGCGCGCTGGCGTTGCAGAATGCGTACGCGAATCCACGGCCGATCGAGGCGCAGGCCCTGCGGCAGCTGCTGCAGGATGCCTTCGACGGCGTGGCCCCCAGAAGCTGATCCACCTGCCGCCCAGGTCCCGCCGCATGACCCACGTCGACGCATCACCCAGCGCCTTTGCGCGCCAGCTCGCACAGCAGTACGGACTCGATGACGTGCCGGCGTCGCGATCGGCCACGCTGTCGCTCGACATGGCGCGGATGCACTACGCCCAGCCGCATCTCTTCGTGCTGGCGCCGCTGCCGGCCGAGGACGCCTTCGTCGTCAGCGTGGAGCTCGCGCGGGCCGGCAGCAGGCGCTTCTTCCAGGGCGATGCGCAGACCCATCTCGGCCTGCTGGAACCCGGTGCGGTCCACATCGCCGACCTCGCCAAGCGGCCTTCGGCCTATGTCTGCAGCCCTTTTCATTCGGTGCTGTTCCGCCTGCCGCGTGCCGCCATGGACGACTTCGCGCGCGAAACCGGCGAGCCCCCGGTCGCGGCGCTGCAGTGCACGCCGGGTGCGACCGATCCGGTGCTGGCCGGCATCGCGGCGGCGCTGCTGCCGTCGCTGGAGCGGCCCGCCGAAGCCTGCCGGCTGTTCCTCGACCACATGGCACTGGCGCTGTGCGCCCACCTCGCCAGCACCTACGGCGGTGCCCGCCGGCGGCCCGCGGGCACGGCCGGCCTGGCGCCCTGGCAGGCCCGGCGCGCCAAGGAACTGCTGGCCGCGAACCTGGCCCGCAACGTCTCGCTGCAGGAAGTCGCCGCCGCATGCCAGTTGTCGCGCGGCCACTTCAGCAAGGCGTTCAAGGCGACCACCGGCCAGTCGCCGCACGCCTGGCTGATCGAGCGCAGGATCGAGGCGGCGCGCGGCATGCTCCTCGCATCCACGGCCTCGCTGGCGGAGATCGCGATCGCCTGCGGCTTCGCCGATCAGAGCCACCTGACGCGCGTGTTCGGGGCCCGCACGGGCAGTTCGCCGGCTTCGTGGCGGCGCCAGCGCCGCGATTGAGCGGCCAGCCCCTCAGGCCGGCAGGATGTCCGGCAGCAGCGGCCGCTGCAGGCGCTTGCGCCACCACTTGAACGCCTCGCCCGCGGCGGCGGCCGGCTTCCAGGCCAGCCAGAAGTCCTCCTCGGGCCGCGACTCCTCCAGCGCCAGCTCGACCAGTTCGCCGCGCGCCAGCAGCGCCCGCACGCAGGCCCGCGGCACGAAGCCATGGCCCAGCCCCTCGATCTGAAAGGCGATCTTGGCCGCCATCGAGGGCACGGTGATGCGGCGCTGCCCGGCCAGCAGGCCGATGGTGCGGTCGGACATCGAGCGGGCGCCGTCGCCCACCACCACGGCCGTATGCTCGAGCAGGTCGGTCCGCGCCAGCGGCCGCTGCAGCATCGCCAGCGGGTGCGTCGGCGCTACGCAGAAGGCGAAGTCGAGGCTGCCCACCGACACCGCCTTGTAGCCGCCGCCGGCCGGCCCGTCGCCGGCGGCGACGATCAGGTCCGCGCGGCCATCGCGCAGCGCCTCCCAGGTGCCCGTGAGCGTCTCGCAGGCGATGCGCAGGCGCGTGCCGCAGTTCAGGTCCTCGAAGGCGCGGATGTCGTCGCTGAAGGCCGAGGTCGGGATCAGCGAGTCATGCACCAGGCGCAGCTCGGATTCGAAGCCGGTGGCGATCTGGCGCATGCGCGATTCCAGGTCGGCGGCGGCGGCCACCAGCCAGCGCCCCTCCTTGAGCATCTCCTGGCCCGCGGCCGTGAGGCTGACGCGCGGCCCCTGCCGCACGAACAGCGCGATGCCCAATTGCTCCTCGAGCTTGCCGATCGCGTAGGAGATGGTCGAGGGCACCTTGTGCAGGCGCTCGGCAGCCGCCGCGAACGAGCCGTGGCGGGCGATCGCGTCCACCAGTTCGATGGCCTCGAGGCTGAGTTTCAACATGGCGCTTCTTTCGTTCTAACGATCGAAATTATCGATCATGATCGCCAAAATGTCTCAGCATGGATGCCCTCGATGYCGCCCATACTCCTTGTGAATTTGTTCGTGAATTTAGTCGAACGAAACTTCACAAGGAACGCCCATGATCGAACTTCGCAAGACAGACCATCGCGGCCTCGCCGACCACGGCTGGCTCCAGTCGCGCCACACCTTCTCTTTCGGCCACTACCACGATCCGAAGCAGCAGGGCTTCTCGGACCTGCTCGTAATCAACGACGACCGGGTCGCGCCGAAACAGGGTTTCGGCACCCATCCGCACCGCGACATGGAGATCATCTCGTACGTGCTCGAAGGCGCGCTCGAGCACCGCGACTCGATGGGCACCGGCTCGGTGATCCGGCCCGGCGACGTGCAGCTGATGAGCGCCGGCACCGGCGTGCGCCACAGCGAGTTCAATCATTCGGCCACCGACCCGATGCACTTCCTGCAGATCTGGATCGTCCCCTCGGCCCGGGGCGTGGTGCCGCGCTACCAGCAGGTGCATTTCAGCGCCGCCGAGAAGCGCGGCAAGCTGCGCCTGATCGTCTCGCCCGAGGGTGCGGAGGGCTCGCTCTCGGTGCACCAGGACGCCCGCGTGTACGCCGGCCTCTTCGACGGCCGGGAGGCGGCCACGCTGCAGCTCAGGCCCGATCGCCATGCCTACGTGCACGTCGCGCGCGGCAGCATCGAGGTCAACGGCGAACGGCTCGGCCAGGGCGACGGCGCCCGGATCCGCGACGAGCGCACGCTGCGCTTCGCGAAGGCCGACCAGGCCGAGGTGCTGGTGTTCGACCTGCGGCCCCACGAACGGCCCTCGATGTAGCTCGCCGACGCGGCCTGCCTTTGCACATTTTTATGACACCTCGCCTACAACTTGCCTCGTGGCTGCCGATACATAGGCAGTCATGGACAAGCCACATTCAAGCCAATCACCCGAGCTGCTGACCCAGCTTCCGAGAGAAAGTGTCCTTCAGGACGACGGGGTGCACATGCTCGTGTCAACCAGGGGCGTGGAAGGGTCGAGGAGCGACGGCATCCTCCTTCGCCGATGTGCCTTCTCGATCGCTGCGCCACTGGGCTGCGCCATCCTGGGTCAGTACAGGCAGCTGTCGGACGGCTTCTGGCACGCCTCCATGTGCAGCAAGGCCCGCAGCGACGGCTCCGTGGGTCCTCCCCAGGTGGGGATCTATGCGACGGAACTCGACGCGCTGGTCAATCTCTGGGCCAACCGCCGGCGTTTCGACCTCGGGTTCCGGGTCTGAGGGCCGGGGGGCATCTGCGCCGCAGCTTGATCGTCCTCCAGCGTCCCGGCTATGCTGCGCCACTTCGCTTCTTCAAATTCCTTGCCATGCCGCCTCGTCTCACCGCCCAGGATTTCGACCAGGAACTGCTCATACTCTTCGACGCCTATGTCCACGGCGATCTGGATCGGCGCTCATTCCTGGGGCAGGCGCAGAAATTCGCCAAGGCGGGTGTTGCAGCGACGGCATTGCTGGCGGCGCTGAGCCCCGACTTCGCGGCCGGACAGCAGGTAACCCCCGCCGATCCGAGGCTCAAGGTCGAGCGGGTCAGCTATCCCTCGCCTTCCGGCAGCGGCATCGTCAAGGGCTACCTGGCGCGCCCGGCGAATGCCGGTGCGAAGCCCCTGCCCGCGGTGCTGGTCATTCACGAGAATCGCGGCCTCAATCCGCACATCGAGGACATCGCGCGGCGCCTGGCGCTCGATGACTTCATGGCCTTCGCGCCCGACGCACTTACGCCGCTCGGTGGCTATCCCGGTGACGAGGACAAGGCGCGCGAAGCCTTCGCCAAGCTGGACCAGGCGCATGCCCTCAACGATTTCCTGGCAGCCGCAACCTGGCTGAAATCGCGCCCTGATGCCACCGGCAAGCTCGGCGCCGTCGGCTTTTGCTACGGTGGCGGCATCGTCCACCAACTGGCGATCAGGATGCCCGACCTCAACGCAGGCGTGCCCTTCTACGGCAACACGCCGGCGCCCGCGGAAGCGGCCAAGGTCAAGGCACCACTACTGGTCCAGCGTGCCGAGATCGACGACCGGATCAATGCGGCATGGCCCGCCTACGAAGCTACGCTGCGCTCCGCCGGCGTGCACTTCACAGCCTATCAATATCCCGGCACCCAGCACGGCTTCAACAACGACACCACGCCACGCTACGATGCGGCGGCCGCCCAGCTCGCCTGGTCGCGCACGGTGGCGTTCCTGAAGGCGCAACTGGCAGGCGACTAGCGGCGTCGGCGCTCGGCACGGGCATGCGAATCCAAGAATTGAAAAGCCGACTCCGGGACGCTGGAGCGGGTCCTCTCCACGAGCATCGGATCCTGCGGCTTTGGTCCCATTCGCTGCCCCGGGAAAGCGGCAGGCGTCGACCCGAGAGCTTTTTTCCGTCGTCGCTGCTGGCCGCCCTGCCGTCCATCGAAGCCGAGCTTGCAGGACTGGCGCGCATCCACGCGGTCCATCCCGGCGCCGACGGTTCCGAGCGGCTGCTCGTTGCGCTGGCGGACGGCCAGACTGTCGAGAGCGTGTTGCTGCCCCGGCACGGTCTCTGCGTCTCGTCGCAGCTCGGGTGTGCCGTCGGATGCCAGTTCTGCATGACGGGCCGCGACGGCTTGCTGCGCCAACTGGGAAGTGCCGAAATCATTGCCCAGGTCGCCCTCGCGCGCGGGCGCCGGCCGGTACGCAAGGTGGTGTTCATGGGCATGGGTGAGCCGGCCCACAACCTGGACAACGTGATGGAGGCGATCGACCTGCTCGGCACGGCGGGCGACATCGGCCACAAGAACCTGGTGTTCTCCACCGTGGGCGATCCACGCGCTTTCGAGCGACTGCACCAGCAGCGCGTCAGGCCTGCGCTGGCACTCTCGTTGCACACGACCAAGGCCGAACTGCGCAGAAGACTGCTTCCGCGCGCGCCGCACATGACGCCCGAGGAACTGGTCGCCGCCTGCGAACGCTATGCCCGGGCGACCGGCTACCCGATCCAGTACCAGTGGACGCTGCTGGAAGGCGTCAACGACGGGCAGGACGAGATCGAAGGCATCGTCCGCCTCCTCTCCGGCAAGTACGGCGTGCTGAACATGATCCCCTTCAACGCGGTGGATGGCGCGGCGTTCAGCCGACCGTCGTGGGAGCGCTGCAAAGACATTGTTCGCACGCTGCACGAGCGGGGCATCCTGGCGAAGCTGCGCTATTCGGCCGGCCAGGATGTCGACGGAGGGTGCGGCCAATTGAGGGCGAGAGCGACCGAAGTACCCGTGCTGCTTCGAAGAGCCCCGGACTGGCGTCAGGCACCGGCAGTCGCCGCATGATGACGCAAATCCAAAAGCATTTGATCGTCCACGGCCTCGTGCAGGGCGTGGGTTACCGCTGGTCGATGGCGCAAGCCGCCGAGGCGCTGGGCGTGCGCGGCTGGGTGCGAAATCGACGCGACGGCACGGTCGAGGCGCTTGCCATCGGCGATGACCCGGCAGTAGAGGCACTGGTGGCCTGGGCCCGCCGCGGCCCGCCGCAGGCGCGAGTCGAACGCGTGGAGGTTCTGGAGGTGCTTGACATCGCTCATGCACCTGCGGGATTCGAGCAGCGCGCGACGGTCTAGCGCTGCCCACGCCAGCCAGTTACTTCATCACGTCGACATCGCGCGACTCGGGCAGCATCCACATGGCCGCCACGCTGATGGCGCACATCGCGACTACGTAGTAGGCCGGAGCCATCGGATTGTGGGTCACGGCGATCAGCCAAGTGACAATGAACTGAGTTGTGCCGCCGAACACCGAAGTGCCGATCGCGTAGACCAACGAAAGGCCCGTGCTTCGCACCGCGATGGGCAGCAGTTCCGGCACCGTCACCAGCCCCGCGGCGCCGAACATCGCCGTGAGTGCGGCCAGGATGGCGGACACCGTCAGCAGCGTGGTTGCACCGGGGGCACCCGACAGCCACATGAACAGCGGAACGATCGACAGCATCAGTACGATGCGCGGGAACTGATTGGTGATCTTGCGGCCGAATCGGTCGCACAGCAGGCCGCCTGCAAGGGCGAAGGCGAATGTCATGACGCCGCCCATCAGCACGCTGCCTTGTGCCAGCGCCGGCGGCAGCTTCAGGACCTGGACCGCGTAGCTGACCATGTAGTTGCCCACTTGCGACGCCACCGCCGTGGCCGCCGTGAGAAGCACGCCCAGCACCAGGATGCGGCGGTGGTTCCTGAACACGGAACCGACGATCTGCGTGCTAGTGCGTTCGCTGCTGCCTTCATGGGTCTCGGGAAGGCTGCGCCGGATGTAAAGCGCGATCGGAATCAGGACGAGGCTGAACAGGAACGGCACGCGCCAGCCCCAGGAGGAAAGTTGCTCCTGCGTGAGCGCAAGCGAGAGCGCCACGCCGAACACGCCGCCGACCGCGACGGCCAGCCCCTGGCTCGCGACCTGCCAGCTCGAGTAGAAACCGCGCCTGCCGGGTGGCGCCGCTTCCAGAAGCAGCGCCGTCGCCGGACCCACTTCGCCACCGAGCGCCAGGCCCTGCAGCAATCGGCAGAAGACAACGATGATTGGCGCGGCGATGCCGATGCTCGCGTAGCCGGGCGTCGCAGCGAGGCCCAGGGTGCCGACGGTGATCAGTGCGACCGTCAGGATCATGGCTGGCTTGCGTCCGGCCCGGTCGGCAAAGGCGCCAATCAACACGCCGCCAAGCGGGCGCGTGAAAAAGCCCACGCCAAACGTGGCCACGGCCACCAGCAGGCTGCCGAACTCGCCGCTCACCGGGAAGAAGGTGCGGCCGATGTAGACCGCGAAGTAGGCGTAGATGACGAAATCGTAGAACTCGAGGGCGTTGCCCGCGACGGCAGCGGCAACGGCCTTGCGGCTGATGGCTGTTCTCGGCGCGGGATGCGCACTGCGCGCACCCGTGGCGGCCTGGGGCAAGCCGGCGGGATTCATGGTGGTCGCGTTCATGGAATGTTCCGTGGTTGGTTCGCAGTCGAAGTCGTAAACGGACGCAGTTCAGGCCAGCATGGCTTGGGGCGCGTCTTCCTGCAAGCCTTCGAGCGCGCGCAGGCAGGCCTGTGAGCCCTGTTGCCATACCGCGAGCTTCCAGTCGGCTGCGTCGGGGTAGAACGCATCCTTGAGCTCCTGCTTAATCGCGGCGGACTCGGCGGCGTCCGTGTGGCCGTGCCGGTGCAGCCAATGCTCCGCGCGCAGTGCACCGGTGACACGCTCGCTCGGGTAGGTGCCGTATTCCAGACAGATCCCCACGTGCTGCGCGTCGGGGCACTCTTCGGTAAGCGCCGTCTGGATCGGCCCCGTCAGCGGAATGCTGGTCGACGTGCCGGCGGTGACCGACGTCAGATCTCCCCACCAGCGCTCGCCGCGCGCAAGCACGGCGGGATCTTCATCGAAGCTCGCGAAGATGCGCTCGCCAACGCCATAGGATCCGAGCCCGGTGTGGATGTCGATCGAGGCCAGTTGCCGCACCTTCGGGGCATGGCGCCGGAGGATGTGGCGGAAGGTGTCATTGCTCCAGGTCGGCCGGTTGCCACCATAGAACATGCCGTCGGCGAAGGCATGCTGGCCGAGGCCTATGGCGCGTTGCAGACCTCGCGCGCCATGGCGGTCGCGATACGCAGCAAGCGCGGCCTCGACGTCTGCGCGCGGCGGCCACTCCGCCGGCAGCAGCAACTCGTGAATCTCAGCGTAGCCCGCATTGACCGGCAGGGGCTTCGAGAAATCGACGAAGTTGCGGTTGAGGTCCACGTTCTCGTGCGTGACGCGGCGCAGGTGCGAAAAGCCGAAGGGATTGATCGCGTGCACATGCAGCACCGCGGTGTCGCGCAAGGCGTCCGCCCGTTGACCGGCTTCAGACAGCAGCATCCCCGTCTGGACTGCCGAGCCGCAGAAGCCCTCGACACCATGAACGCCGCTGATGACGACGAGCATCCTCGGCGCGTCGGCCGGCCCTTCCAGGACCACGTCAGTGGCCAGCGTTTCGCCGCTGGCGCCGGGTATCGGCAAGACGTGCGACTCGACCGGCAGGCCGCGCCGCGATGCGGCATTCAGAAATTTCTGGCGTGCCTCAGCGTAGCCATGGCTGAAGAGTGCGTTGATCGAGGTGTTGCTGTCCATATGTCTCCGTCAGGTTGTGTGTGGGTCAGGCAAATGAGTACCGGCGCTGCTGCTGCCGCAGCCGGCAGGCGTCACCGAAGGCCTCGAAGATGGCGCGTGCAAACGCGCTGTCGTCGATGCGCATCTCGGGATGCCATTGAACGGCCAGCGTGAACTGGGCAGCGCTTGCGATGGAGAAAGCCTCCACCAATCCGTCGGGCGCCATGGCCTCGACACGCAAACCCGCGCCCAGGCGATCGATGCCCTGGTGGTGCAACGAATTCACCTTCGTCCGTGTGCCGCCGGCCAATCGCGCAAGCAGGCCGCCTTCGACGAGGTGGAGGTCGTGGCTGTCGTCATACCAGCGTTCGATCGGGCGCTTGTGATCGCCTTCGCGGTGGTCAAGCCTGCCGAATTGCTCATGCACGGCGGGCTCCAGCGTGCCGCCCCATGCGACATTGATTTCCTGGAAGCCGCGGCACACGGCCAGCACGGGCACGCCCGCCGAGACAAGCGCCGGCAGCAGCGGCAGGATGGCGGCATCGCGGTAATGATCGAGAAGCATCTCGCGGTGCGGCAAAGGTGCACCGTAACGCTCCGGTGCCACGTTCGACGGGCTGCCCGTGAGCACGATGCCGTCGATCGCCGCGGCCAATGTGTCGGCATGCGGCCCATCGGCGACGGCGGGCAACACCAGTGGGAGTGCTTGCGAAACCTCGCCTATTGCGCGGACGTAGCCATGCAGGGTCGCATGCGCCGAATGGCCGTGCCTCTCGATTCGGTCGGACGAGATGACAACGACGGGTCGCAGGGTTGCGGACTGATGCGGTATAGGTTTCATGGCGAATGTCTCGGCTGCGGAAGGCAGTCTAGAAAATCGATTAGCTTGCGTAAATTGCATAATGTCTATCTATTACTTGCACTATTTGCAAGTGGAAGGTGGGGATGAACATCCGGCAACTGAGGCATTTCCTGGCCGTCATCGACCTCGGCTCGCTGAGCGCCGCGGCCGAGGCCGTTCACCTGAGCCAGCCGGCGCTGTCGCGGAGCCTGCGCGCACTCGAAAACGTCTTGCGGGTGCCGCTATTCGACAGACAGGACCGACGCCTGCGCCCGACGCCATATGCCCTCGCCTACGTGGAGCGCGCGCGGCGAATGGTGTTCGACGAGAACGAAGGGGCCCGTTCGCTGGCGCTCATGCGCGAAGGCGAACTCGGCTCGCTGGCGTTCGGCATGGGCTCATCGATCGCGAAGTTCCTGCTCGCGCCACTGATGCTGGAGATGCTCAACAAGGCGCCGGGCTTGCGCGTGAGCGCCATGGTGCAGAGCACCGACGTGCTCTATGCCGCATTGCTGAAGGAGCAACTCGATTTCTTCATCGGCGACGTCCGCATCGCCCGGCACGATCCCGACATGGTGATCGAGGCGCTCTACCCATGCACATTCGGCTGGTTCGCGCGCGCAGGGCATCCGCTCTCGGCAAGGCGCAACGTCACGATGGCCGAGCTCTCTGCCTATCCGCTGATTGCCGCAGGCTACACCGACGCGTCTGTCGAGCGCAGGATGGCGGACCTGTATGGCCTCGGCATTCCGATCGGCAAGCACTTCGCCCTCAGCACCAGCGATCTCGGCACCGTGCACGCGTTGCTGGCATCGAGCGACTCCGTCACGCCCTCGACCGCCATCGCGGTGCTCGATCCACTGAACGCCGGCGTCGTGGTGCCGATCGACGTGACGCCGCGACTCGACCTGGATCTGACCCTTGGGATCATCCATCGTGCCGGCCGCACGCTGGCACCTGCATGCTCGCGGGCCTTCGAATTCGTCCGGGCGAGCTTCGCCAATGCGGGTGCCGAGATCTCGCGCCTGCAGGGACGCGGACACAGTCCCGCCGCTGTACCGTCTCGCAAGGAAGGATCGACCTCGCCCAAGCCTCGATCGCGCTAGCTCTTCGGCCGGACGAGGTCGAGCGTCCTGGCGTATTCCACGAAGAATCCCAGGCTGGACGGGTTTTGCATGGCGTCCGGGCTGGCGACCTTGCCCGGCTCCGCACCCAACAGCAGCCTGCGCACGGGAACCTCCATCTTCTTGCCGCTCAGCGTGCGCGGAATCTCGCTGACCTGGACCACCGCGTCGGGAACATGGCGGCCCGAGGTCTTGCTGCGAATCTACTGCTTGATCCGATCGACGAGCTCGGCGTCCAGCGCGGCGCCGGATTGCAGCACCACGAACAGCGGCATGAACGATGGCCGACCCAGATACTCCAGGTCGATGACCAGACTGTCGCGCACTTCGGGCAATTCCTCGACGACACGATAGATCTCGGCGGTGCCGATGTGGATGCCGAAGCGGTTGATCGTGCTGTCCGACCGACCGTAGATCACCGAGCTGCCGCGGGGCGTGAAACGTATCCAGTCGCCTTGGCGCCACACGCCCGGGAACATCTCGAAATAGCTCTCGCGATAGCGCTGCCCGTCCAGATCGTTCCAGAACGACACCGGCATCGATGGCATGGGCTGCGTGATCACCAGTTCGCCCACCTCGTCGACCACGGAACGTCCGGTTTCGTCGAAGGCATAGGCGGCCACACCCAGTTCCGCGCACTGGATCTCTCCCGCGTGTACTGGGGACGGTCGGCGCGCATCCGACGAAGCACGAGGCGATGTCGGTGCCCCCGCTGACCGAGGCCAGCAGGACCTCGGGTTTCACGTTTTCATACACCCACTCGAAGGCATCGATCGGCAGTGGCGAACCCGTGGACAGGATGGTGCGCAGTTTCGCGAGTGGCGCGCAGTCCTTCGGCCGGAGTCCGTCCTTCTTGCAACTGATCAGGAACGCGGCCCCGCAACCGAATACGGCGACCTTGTTGTCGTCCATGAAGCGCCAAAGCGCGTCGCCGTCGGGCCAGGACGGATGGCCGTCGTAGAGCACGATCGATGCGCCGGTGACCAGCGCGCCGACCAGCAGGTTCCAGACCGCCCAGCCCGTGCTGCCCAGGAACAGCAGGCGATCGCCGGGGCGCAGGTCGTTTTGCAGCGCCATTTCCTTGAGGTGAGTCAGCAAGATGCCGCCCTGGCTGTGCACCATCGCTTTCGGCAGGCCCGTGGTCCCCGACGAGTACAGGATCCAGAGCGGATGCGCGAWGGGCACGCGCTCGTAGCGGGGAACGGCATCTTCGAGAATCGCCGATTCCCAGGGCGACGCGTTGCGCCAATCGACCGGACTCTCGCCGGCGAGCGGACCCGCCACCTGCACCACGTGCTCGACAGTGGGCAGGCCGCCCAGCAACTCGCCCACCACATCGAGCCGGTCGTATCGCTTGCCGTTTTAGCTGTAGCTGTCGACGGCAAACAGCACCTTGGGCTCGATCTGGCGCAGACGGTCCAGCACCACGGACGCGCCCATGTCCGTCGCGCAGCTCGACCAGACGGCGCCGATGCTCGCGCACGCCAGAAAGGCGATCAGGGTCTCCGGACGGTTCGGCATGTAGCTCGCGACCCGGTCGCCGGGCCGCACGCCCCACCCCCGTAAAGTGGCCGCCAGCGCGGCCGTCGAGCGCTCCAGTTTGGCCCACGAAATCTGCTGCGCGGGCCCGTCCTCGCTGCGCGCGATCACCGCGGGCTGCACGGGCGTCGCATGGCGGAACACATGCTCGGCGAAGTTGAGCCGGGCATTCGGGAACCATTCCGCGCCGGGCATTTCGCGCCGTCCAAGCGCCGGCTCACGCTCGCCGTCGGCCTAAACGTCGAAGTAGCTCCAGATCGATTGCCAGAACTGCGACACATCATCGACGGACCAGCGCCAACTCGGCGTAGTCGCGGGTCGCGACCCCCTTCTCTTTCTCGAGCCAGCCCTGGTAGTGAACTAGTCGGCTCGACAGCAGTTGCTCGGGACCGGGAGTSCAGAGGATTTCGGTCGAGGGGGAAGACGCATCGTTCGGCATGGCTGGTTCCTGCAAGGGGTTGGAATGGGACGGATGGTTCGAGGGTGGTAAACGAACTCAATCCAGCGCGACCACAGCCGTTCCCGTGATCTTCATTTCGCCGGACTGGTTGTGTGCCGACAGCTCGAGCGTCACGCGCTTTTCACCGTGGTCGAGGTGTTTCTTCGAGACGGTGGCCCGGCAGTGCACTTCGTCACCCACGTGAGTGATGGCAACGAAGCGCACGCCCAGGCTGCGGAGGGCCGAGGGATCCACCCAGTGGGTCAAAACGCGCGCGAGATAAGCCACGGACAGCATCCCGTGAGCGAAGACGTCGGGCATGCCCGCGATGCGGGCATAGTCCAGGTCGGTGTGCAGGGGGTTGTAGTCCCCGGATGCGCCGGCATACGACGCCAGGGTATGGCGCGTGATCGGGCCCATGAACACGCCGGGCAAGGTCTCGCCTACTTGAACCGAATCGAACCGTCGGACCTTCATGAGCAGGTCTCCCGTGTCGGCTCGCGGATCACCAGCACGCAGCGCAGGTCTGCCACGGCGGTACCGTCGTGTCCTTCGACCCGCGTCTCCCGCACGACGAATTTCAGGCTTCCGCCCTTCTTTTGGTACTGATCGGTGATGCGGGGCGCAAAGCGCAGCGTCTCACCCGCGAAGGCCATTCGGTGATAGAGGAAGTGCTGCTCGCCGTGCAGGACGTGGGCGTAGTCGATGCCGAGGCGCTGGTACACCTCCATCGGATTCGGCGCTTCCATTTCAAGACAGAACAGGAAGCTTGGAGGGATCGGCAGGGACGGATAGCCCGCGGCCTGCGCGGCTGCAAGCTCCGAGTACACAGGGTCGTCCTGGCCGGTGGCCCGGGCAAAGCTTCGCAGCCGACCGGGCTCGACCTCAACGCTGAAGGGCGTCAGGTCGGGCACTACAAGGCGTGTCGACATCGCGCTACTTCCACAACGCGCAGCGCGATTCGCTCTTGGTGGTGAACACCTCTTCGCCCGGAATGGTGGCGACCAGCTTCACGTAGTCCCAGGGCATCCTCGACTCGGCCGGGGGCTTGACCTGCATCAGGTACATGTCGTGGACGTAGCGGCCATCGGCGCGTATGTAGCCCTTGGCGTAGAAGTCGTCGAGTTTGGTCTTCTTGAGGTGGTCCATGATCTTGTCGGCATCGGTCGACTGGATGGCCTGCGCCGCCTTCAGGTAATTCATGGTCGCCGAATAGTTCGCCGCCTGGATCTCGGTCGGCATGCGCTTGGCCTTCTCAAAGAAGCGTTGACCGAACTTGCGGGTCTCATCGTTGAGGTTCCAGTCCCAGCTGGTCGTGAAGAGCAGGCCTTCGGCGTTCTTCAAGCCGATGCTGTGCACGTCGGTGATGAACAGCAACAGGCTGGCCACCTTCATCTTCTTGTCGATGCCGAATTCCTTGGAGGCCTTGAGCGCATTGATCATGTCGCTGCCACCGTTGGCGATTCCCAGGATTTGGGCGTTCGAGCTCTGGGCTTGCAGCAAGTAGGACGAGAAGTCCGAAGCATTCAGAGGATGCTTGGACGCGCCGGCCACCTGGCCGCCGCCGRCCTTGATCACGCCGGTAGCGTCACGCTGCAGGGCTTCGCCAAAGGCATAGTCCGCCGCGAGGAAGTACCAGTTCTTGTAGCCTTGCTTGAGCATCGCACTGGCAGTCCCGCGCGCCAGGGCGACCGTGTCCCAGGCATAGTGAATCGTATAGGGCGAGCAACTCTCGTTGGTCAGGGCCGAAGTGCCCGGACCGTTGGCGATGAACACCCGCTTCTTCTCTTGCGCGAGCCTCGATTCCGCCAGCGCTGCCGAGGAATTGGTGCCCCCGATCAGCAGGCGAATATTCTGGGTGTCCATCCACTCGCGCGCCTTCGATGCGGCGACGTCGGCCTTGTTCTGATTGTCGGCAGTCAACAACTCGATCGGCATGCCATTGACCTTGCCGCCGAAATCGTCGATCGCCATCTGGATCGCCATGGCGCCGTTCTTGCCGTCGAGATCCGCGTAGGCGCCCGACATGTCGGTCAGGAAGCCGATGCGCAYCTTCTCCTGGGCATGGGCCGTCGGGCTGGACAGTTCGGCGGCGGCGAGCAATAGCGCCATTGACCCGAGCTTGATGTTCATGATGGTTCCTGCTGGAGGGGTGGGACGCGGGATTGCGGCCTTGTTCAAAGCGTCTTGACCAGTTCCGGCACGGCCGTGAACAGGTCGGCGACCAGGCCGTAGTCGGCCACGCTGAAGATCGGGGCTTCTTCGTCCTTGTTGATCGCCACGATCACCTTCGAGTCCTTCATGCCCGCCAGATGCTGGATCGCGCCCGAGATGCCGCAGGCGATGTACAACTGCGGCGCGACGATCTTGCCGGTCTGGCCGACCTGCCAGTCGTTCGGGGCGTAGCCTGCGTCGACGGCTGCGCGGCTGGCGCC
>NZ_JBFUIU010000102.1:0-17820 GCF_056401695.1 Variovorax sp. P4_D9 | reverse complement strand
CCGCCACCCTGCGAGTAGCCGCCGTCGTCGTCCCCGCCCGAAGGACCGCCCTGGCCCTGGCGACTGCCCAGCATCTGCATCTGGTCGACGCGGATGTCGGTGGCGTACTTTTCGACGCCGTCCTTGTCGTTGTACTTGCGGGTCCGGATCTGGCCCTCGACGTAGATCTGCGAGCCCTTGCGCAGGTACTGCGCGGCGATTTCGGCCAGCCGGCCGTTGAACACCAGGCGATGCCACTCGGTGGCCTCGCGCATCTCGCCGCTCTGCTTGTCCTTCCACTTGTCGGTGGTGGCCAGGGTCGCGTTGCAGACCTGGTCGCCGCTCGGAAAGGTGCGGGTTTCGGGATCGCGTCCCAGATTGCCGACGAGGATGACTTTGTTGACCGATGCCATATGCACTGCCCCTGATGAATGGATGAAGGAGAAGGAAAACCGGAGATTGTGCCGCATGCGCCGGGCCGGCGGCCCGCCTCGGAACCCTCCGTACTGGAAACGGGAGGAAACCGCCCCCAGGCTCGGAAACTGCCTAGGACTTATCATGTTCGGTTGCCCAAGATCGACTGCCCCGTGAAATTCCCCCCCGAAGACGCCTACCTCGGCGCCGTGCTGGCGCAGCAGCGCATCAGCATCCGCGGCGCACGCACGCACAACCTCAAGAACGTCGACCTCGACATCCCGCGCAACAAGCTGGTGGTGATCACCGGCCTGTCGGGCTCGGGCAAGTCGAGCCTGGCCTTCGACACGCTCTATGCCGAGGGCCAGCGGCGCTACGTCGAAAGCCTGTCGGCCTACGCGCGGCAGTTCCTGCAGCTCATGGACAAGCCCGACGTCGACATGATCGAGGGCCTGTCGCCGGCGATCAGCATCGAGCAGAAGGCGACCAGCCACAACCCGCGCTCCACCGTGGGCACGGTGACCGAGATCCACGACTACCTGCGCCTGCTGTACGCCCGCGCCGGCACGCCCTACTGCCCCGAGCATCACCTGCCGCTGCAGGCGCAGACCGTGTCGCAGATGGTGGATGCCGTGCTGGCGATTCCGGACGAACCGCGCCTGATGATCCTGGCGCCGGTGGCGCGCGAGAAGAAGGGCGAGTTCCTGGAGTTGTTCGCCGAGATGCAGGCCCAGGGCTACATCCGCTTCCGGGTCGACGGCCAGACCTACGAATACAACGACCTGCCCAAGCTCAAGAAGACCGAGAAGCACGACATCGACGTCGTGATCGACCGCCTGCGCGCACGCCCCGACATGCAGCAGCGGCTGGCCGAGAGCTTCGAGGCCGCGCTGCGCCTGGCCGACGGCCGCGCGATCGCGCTTGAGATGGAAGCGCCCGCGGCCGAGGGCAGCGCGCCCGCCGCGCCGCGCGAGCATCTGTTCAATGCCAAGTTCGCCTGCCCGATCTGCCACTACTCGCTGGCCGAACTCGAGCCGCGGCTGTTCTCGTTCAATTCGCCCGTCGGCGCCTGTCCAAGCTGCGACGGGCTGGGCCACCGCGAGTTCTTCGATCCGGCGCGGATCGTCGCCTTCCCCTCGCTGAGCCTCGCCAGCGGCGCCGTCAAGGGCTGGGACCGCCGCAACGGCTACTACTTCAGCATGCTGGAGAGCGTCGCCAAGCACTACAAGTTCGACATCGACAAGGCCTTCGAGGAACTGCCCGCCTCGGTGCAGCAGACCGTTCTGCACGGCTCGGCGCAGGAAGAGATCAAGTTCAGCTACGTGATGGACAGCGGCCAGCAGGCCGGCAAGAAGCTGGTGCGCAAGCACCCCTTCGAGGGGATCATCCCGAACATGGCGCGGCGCTATCGCGAGACCGACTCGACGATGGTGCGCGAGGACCTCTCGCGCTTTCGCAACATGCAGCCCTGCCCCGACTGCGAAGGCACGCGCCTGCGGCCCGAGGCGCGCAACGTGTTCCTGGTCGACGAATCCGGCCCCGAGGCGAAGCGGATGGCGATCTACGAGGTCAGCCGCGCCACGCTGCGCGACAGCCTGGCCTACTTCCAGCAGCTGCAGCTGCGCGGCGCCAAGGCCGAGATCGCCGACAAGGTGGTGCGCGAGATCGGGCTCCGGCTCAAGTTCCTCAACGACGTCGGCCTCAACTACCTGAGCCTGGACCGCAGCGCCGAGACGCTGTCGGGCGGCGAAGCGCAGCGCATCCGGCTGGCCTCGCAGATCGGCTCGGGGCTCACCGGCGTGATGTACGTGCTCGACGAGCCCAGCATCGGCCTGCACCAGCGCGACAACGACCGCCTGATCGGCACGCTGCGCCACCTGCGCGACATCGGCAACAGCGTGATCGTGGTCGAGCACGACGAGGACATGATCCACGCCGCCGACCACGTGATCGACATGGGTCCGGGGGCCGGCGTCCACGGCGGCCGAGTGATGGCGCAGGGCAGCTATGCCGAGGTCGCCGCCCACCCGGACTCGCTGACCGGGCAGTACCTGTCGGGCGCGAAGAAGATCGAAGTCCCCGCGCGCCGCACGCCCTGGCTGCCGGTGGTCGCGAAACTGTCCTTCCACGAGGGCAAGAAGGCGCCCCGCTTTCCGCCCAGCCCTGCGGCCGAGCGGCGCGCCGCTCGCGAAGCCGCGCACCTGGCCTCGCAGAGCGACCTGCAGGAAATCCGCGTCATCGGCGCCAGCGGCAACAACCTCCAGGACGTAAGCGTGGCCTTCCCGGTCGGCCTGCTGACCTGCGTGACCGGCGTTTCGGGCTCGGGCAAGTCGACGCTGGTCAACGACACGCTGTACAGCGCGGTCGCCCGCACGCTGTACCGCGCCCACGAGGAGCCGGCGGCGCACGAGGCGATCGAGGGCATCGAGTACTTCGACAAGGTGATCAACGTCGACCAGTCGCCGATCGGGCGCACGCCGCGCAGCAACCCGGCGACCTACACGGGTCTCTTCACGCCGATCCGCGAGCTGATGGCCGAGACCAACACCGCGCGCGAGCGCGGCTACGGGCCCGGCCGTTTCAGCTTCAACGTCGCGGGCGGCCGCTGCGAGGCCTGCCAGGGCGACGGCGTGGTCAAGGTCGAGATGCACTTCCTGCCCGACGTCTACGTGCCCTGCGAGGTCTGCCACGGCCAGCGCTACAACCGCGAGACGCTCGAGGTGCTCTACAAGGGCCGCAACATCGCGCAGATCCTCGACATGACGGTCGAGACCGCGCACGACTTCCTGAAGGCGGTGCCAACCATCGAGCGCAAGCTGCGCACGCTGCTCGACGTCGGCCTGAGCTACATCAAGCTCGGGCAGTCGGCGACCACGCTGTCGGGCGGCGAGGCGCAGCGCGTCAAGCTCGCGCTGGAGCTCAGCAAGCGCGATACCGGCCGCACGCTGTACATCCTCGACGAGCCGACCACCGGGCTGCACTTCGCCGACATCGAGCTGCTGCTCAAGGTGCTGCACCAACTGCGCGACTCCGGCAACACCATCGTGGTGATCGAGCACAACCTCGACGTCATCAAGACCGCCGACTGGGTGATCGACATGGGCCCCGAAGGCGGAGCCGGCGGCGGCACCGTGGTGGGCACGGGGACGCCCGAGGACATCGCGGCCAACGAGGCCAGCCATACGGGGCGCTATCTGAAGCGGTTGCTCTAGGTGTGCGGCATGGCATGACCTGCGAGGTTATCGACGCCGTGCAGGGGCTGCGCGACATTGGATGCAAGCCGGGACCGAGGTGGCCCCGGCAGCAACCAGGCCGAATTTCCAAGGCTGACGAAAGCGCATCATGAACGGCTTCGACATCATCCCTCTCGCAGTGGGCCTCCTCATCGGCATCGCCGCGGTGGGCTCGTGCATCGGCATCGGCATCGTGGGTTCGAAGCTTCTCGAAGGCACGGCGCGCCAGCCCGAGCTCAAGGACACGCTGCAGACGCTGTTCTTCCTGATCGCCGGCGTGACCGACGGGGCCTTCATCATCGCCACGGGCATCGGCCTCTGGTTCGCCACCGCGAACCCGTTCAAGTAGCCCGCCCCCAGCGCGAGTCAACGAGAGTCAACGCTGGCCGATGCGGACGTCGCCGAAGAGGGCCTTCAATTCACGCGGCTGGGAGCGCCAATACTGGTGCGGCGCGTCGACCTGCCCACCGAGTTCGGCCGCGGCGCGCCAGGGCCAGTGCGGTTCGAACAGGATCGCGCGGGCCAGCGCCACCAGGTCGGCCTGGCCGGCCGCGACGATGGCTTCGGCCTGCTTCGGTTCGGTCACGAGGCCGACCGCGATGACGGGCACTTCGACCGCGGCGCGGATGCGCTCGGCCAGCGGCACCTGGTAGCCCGGACCAACCGGGATCTTCTGCAGCGGCGACACGCCACCCGACGAGACGTGGACGAAGCCGCAGCCGCGCTGCGCGAGTGCCTGCCCGAAGGTGATGCACTGCTCGACGTCCCAGCCGCCCTCGACCCAGTCGGTGGCCGAGAAGCGCACGCCGACGGGCACGCGCTCGCGCACCGCGGCGCGCACCGCATCGAAGACCTCGAGCGGAAAGCGCATGCGGTTTTCAAGCGAGCCGCCGTAGGCATCGTCGCGCTGATTCGCGATCGGCGATAGGAACTGGTGCAGCAGGTAGCCGTGCGCGGCATGAAGCTCGATGGCGTCGAGGCCGAGCGCGTCGGCGCGCTGCGCCGCGCCCACGAACGCGGCCTTCACGCGCGCCAGGCCATCGGCATCGAGCGCCACCGGCGGCGGCTCGCCGCTCGCATGCGCGAGGGCCGAAGGTGCCACGGTTTGCCAGGCGCCCTCTTCGGGAGTCAGGCACTGCCCGCCGTCCCACGGCGCGTGGCTGGACGCCTTTCGGCCGGCATGCCCGAGCTGGATCGCGACCGGCATGTGCGAATGGCGGCGGATGGCCGCCAGCACGCGTGCCAGCGCGGCCTGGTTGTCGTCGGAATACAGGCCGAGGTCAGCCTGCGTGATGCGGCCGATGTCCTCGACCGCGGTGGCCTCGATGATCAGCAGCCCGGCGCCCGAAAGCGCCAGCTGCCCGAGGTGGACCATGTGCCAATCGGTGGCGTTGCCCGCTTCGGCCGAGTACTGGCACATCGGCGCGATCACGATGCGGTTGCGCAAAGGCAACGGGCCGAGGGCGAAGGGCGAGAACAAGACGCTCATGGCTCGCGCCGCACCCGCAGCATGCCTTCCTGTGCGGTCGAGGCCACCAGCCGCCCGTCGCGCGCGAAGATGCTGCCGCGGCACAGGCCGCGGGCGCCGCTGGCGCTCGGTGAATCGAGGCTGTAGAGCAGCCAATCGTCCATGCGGAAATCGCGATGGAACCACATCGCATGGTCGAGGCTCGCCGGGCGCACCTGGCCGCTCATGAAGCTCAGGCCGTGGGGGCGCATCGCGGCGCCCAGGAGGCCATGGTCGGACGCATAGGCCAGCAGGGCGCGATGCACGTTGGGGTCGTCGGGCAGCGCGGCGATCGCGCGCATCCAGAGCGCGCTCTCGGCCGGCCGCGGCTGCGGCGTCAGCAGGTCGTCGGGGTCGACCCGGCGGTACTCGAGGCCGTGCGGCGCCACGCCCTTGACCCTCCAGCGCTCGGGCAGGCGCTCGCCGAGGGCGATGCGCTGCTCGCGATCGCTCGGCAGGCCCGCCGGCCCCGCGACGGCCGGCATCGCCAACTGGTGCTCGACGCCGTCGTCGACGGTCTGGAACGAGGCCGACATCTCGAAGATGATGCGGTCGCCCTGGCGCGCCACGACGTGTCGGGTGGTGAAGCTGCGGCCGTCGCGCACGCGGTCGACCGCGTACTCGATCGGCGCGTGCTCGCCCGGCAGCAGGAAATAGGCGTGCATCGAATGCGCCGGGCGCTCGGCCCCGACCGTGCGGCTGGCCGCCATCAGGGCCTGGCCCAGCACCTGGCCGCCGAAGACCGCGGGCGTGCCGAGGTCCTCGCTCTGGGCCCGGAAGCGGTCGTCGCCCAGGGGTTCGAGGCGCATCAGGTCGACCAGTTCGGCGACGACGCGGTTGGCGGTGGCGGGATCAATCATCGGGGGCGGCGGAAACAAGACAGCCTGCAACGATAACAAAGAGACCGCCGGGGCGCTGTCCCGCGGCTGTCAGTGCCGAAGTGGTCAGCGGTCGAGGTCGGCGCCGTCGGCCGCCAGCTTGCGCTGCAGCGCCGGCACGTCGACCGCGGCGAAATCGCCCGAACCCAATGCCGCCGCGGCCGTGCCCGCGGCCTGCCCCATTACGAAGCAGCCGCCGCTGGCGCGCGCCGCCGACTGTCCCTCGTGCGTCATGGAGGCGCAGCGCCCGGCCACCAGCAGGTTGGCCACGCCGCGCGGCACCAGCATGCGCCAGGGCAGCTGGTTGTAGGTGCGGCGCTGGTCGCGCGGAAAAGCCCATTCGATCCGGCCCGCCGCATGCATCTCCATCGGCCAGGCATTGATGCCGATGCCGTCGTCGAAACGGGCAGACGAGAGGATGTCCTCGCCTGTCAAGGCGTAGAGCCCCTCGATGCGCCGGGTTTCGCGGATGCCGACCTGGGGCGCGATCTCGACGATGGCCGACTGCTCGAAGCCCGGCACCTCGGCCTTCAGGAAGCGGAAGAACTCGCCGATCTGGCGCCGCCCCTCGACCTCGCCGTCGCTGAGCTGGCGGGCGTCAACGCCGTTCATCGCGCCGCCTTCGGCATTGCGGATCTGCGTCACGTTGGCGCGCCATTCGCGCGGATCGATCTGCGGCCGCAGGATCGCGCCCTCGCGCGGGAAGCTGTAGGCAGTCGGGTCGCGCTCGCGCGCCTTCTGCATCAGGTCGTTGATGGCCTTGAATTCGCCGACCGCCGTCAGCGCGCGCTCCGCCTCCACGTGGCCGACCCGGAACATGGTGGACGGGAACAGCCCGCTGCCCTGGCCGTCGCCGACCGCGAAGGGCACGCCCGCAAACGCCGCCACGTCGGCATCGCCGCTGGCGTCGACGAAGGCGTTGGCGCGGATCGCCTGGCGGCCCGACTTGGTCTCGACCACCAGCGCCGCGATGCGCTGGCCGTCCATGACGACCGCCGCCGCCAGCGCGTGGAACAGCAGTTGCACGCCGGCGTCCAGCAGCAGCGAGTCGGCCGCGCACTTGTAGATCGAGGTGTCGTAGGAGCGCACCCGGATGCGGCCCTGCAGGCCGTCCTGCGGCTTGTTGAGGCCGCCCAGGGCGTCGATGCACGCCAGCAGATCGTCGGCCACGCCGTGCACCAGCTGCGTCATCTCGCCGTCGCGCTTGCCGTAGAGGCCGGCGAAATTGGTCACGCCGCCGGCGGTCCCCATGCCGCCGAGGAAGCCGTAGCGCTCCACCAGCAGCGTGCGGGCGCCGTGGCGCGCGGCGCTCACCGCGGCCGCGATGCCCGCCGGCCCGCCGCCGACCACCACGACGTCGTAGTCGCCGAAGACCGGCAAGGTGCGCTGGGGCTCGACGACCGTTGAACTCATTGCAGCTTGATGCCGTTGGTGGAAATGATCTTCGACATGATCGCGGCCTCTTCCTTCACGCGCGTGCGCATGCCGTCGGGCGAGGTGCCGACCGCCTGCCAGCCCTGCTCGAACAGCTTCTGGCGCACTTCGGACGACTTCATGATGATCGCGAGTTCCTTCGTGATGCGGTCCTGCGCGGTCTTCGACAGGGTCGCCGGGCCGACCAGCGCGGTCCACACCTCGAGGTTGAAATCGCGCACGCCGGCATCCGACAGGGCCGGCACATCGGGTGCCAGCGTGCTGCGGCCGCTGGTCAGCCCGACCGCCTTGACCTTGCCGGCCTTGACCTGCGGCAGCGCCACGCCGGGCGGAATCAACGCCATCTGGATCTGGTTGCCGATCAGGTCGGTCATCACCTGCGGGTTGCCCTGGTAGGGCACGTGCTCGGCCTTCAGGCCCGGCACGCGGCTCTTGAGCAGCTCCATGCCCAGGTGGCCGACCGAGCCGACGCCGACCGAGCCGTAGCTCCACTTGTCGCCGCCCTTGCGCGCGGCGTCGAAGAAGGCGGCGCCCGTGGGCAGGCTGGCCTGGCTCACCAGCACCAGCGGCGCGGTGGCGATCAGCGACAGATAGGTGAAGTCCTTTCCCGGGTCGTAGGGCAGCTTCGGGTACAGCATCTTCGACGAGGTCAGGTTGCCGTTGATGACGATGCCCAGCGTGTGGTCGTCGGTCGCCTTGGCCACCTGGTCGGCCGCGATGTTGCCCGAGGCGCCGGGCTTGTTGTCGACCACCACCGGCTGGCCGAGGGCCTTGGCCAGCGGCTCGGCAATGGTGCGGGCCGCGATGTCGGGGGTCGAACCGCCCGGGAAACCGACGATCAACCGGATCGGCCTGGTCGGCCAGGCCGCGCCCTGCGCCGAGGCGGCGAGCGGCAGGGCAGCGGCGGCGAGGCCGCAGGCGACAGCGATCAGGAGGGCTCTCTTGGAGGGGTGCATGGAAACTCGGTTGGGAGAAATGGGGAAACGAAGGATAGCCCCCTCTCGTAACCAGAAGTCATCAGCATCACTCGAGGCTGATGTTCCCGCGCTTCACGAGTTCGCCGTAGATCTTCGACTTGGCCTCGGCGTTGCGCTCGATCTCTTCCGGCGACCAGGCCAGCGGCTCGAAGGCGAAGGTGTCGAAGCGGGCCCGGATCTCGGGGTCGGCGATGACCTTGGCGACGTCGGCGTTGATCTTCATGCGGATCGCGGCCGGCACGCCCTTCGGCGTCAGCAGCGAGACGAAGGAGTTGACCTCCAGCCCGGCCGGCCCGCCGGACTCGGCCATGGTCGGCACCTCGGGCATCTGCGGGATGCGCTTCGGCGCCGCGATCGCGATGTAGCGCAGCTTGCCGGCCTTGTAGATGCCCTGGCTCGAGGGCAGGCTGGCGAAGCTCCAGGCCACCTCGCCCGAGCCGACGTTGGCGAAGAGCTGCGAGACCTCGCGGTAGGGCACGTGCTGCATGTGGGTGCCGGTCAGTGCCTCGAGCTGTTGGGCGCCCAGGTGGCCGGGGCTGCCGACGCCCCAAGAGCCATAGCTGACCTGCCCCGGCTTCTCCTTGGCGGCGGCGATCAGGTCGCTCATGCTCTTCCACTTCGAGTCAGTCGGCACGGCGACGAAGAAGGGCGTGCGGAACAGCGAGGCCACCGGGTCGAAATGCTGCAGCGTCACGAAATTGCGCGACTTGTAGAGGTGCGGCAGCGCGGCGATGTGCTCGCTGTCGAGCTGCAGCAGCGTGTAGCCATCGGGTGCCGCGCGGCGCACCTGCTCGATCGCGATGAAGCCGCCGCCGCCAGGCTTGTTGTCGACCAGCACGCGCTGGTTCCAGAGCCGCCCGAGCTTGTCGGAGATCAGCCGCAGCACCGCGTCGGGGCCGCTGCCGGCCGCGAAGGGCGTGACGATCGTCACCGGCTTGCTCGGGAAGTCCGCGGCCGGCGCCTGGGCCGCCGCGGTGTTGGAAAGCAGGGCCGTGGCGCTGGCGGCGAGCAGCGAGAAGAGGAATTTCATGCGGTTTGTCTCTGGTTGGAATGAAAGGTCGGGATTTGTATCAGCTTGCTGCGGCGCGCGCGTCGTCCAGGCAGTGCGCCGGGTTCCAGCCGTAGAGCCATTCGACCGCGTCGTAGAAGCGCTCGGGCGTGCGGCCGACCCACAGGCTGTTGCGAACCAGGCGCTCGACACCGCTGGCGTGGTAGAGGCGGCCCATCTCGCGCACAGACAGCACCACGCGGGCGGTGCGTGCGACCCGTGCCGAGGCATAGAGCCGGAAGGCGGCGGCGAGGTCGAAATCGCAGGCCTGGACCGCGGCACCCAGCGTCACCGCATCCTCGAGCGCCATGCAGGCGCCCTGCGCCAGGTACTGCATCATCGGATGGGCGGCGTCGCCGAGCAGCGTGGCCGTCCCCTCGCTCCAGGTCGCCACCGGCTCGCGGTCGGCGGTGCTCCAGCGGCGCCAGGAGCCGGGCCGGTCGAGCAGTTGCCGCGGGCGCGCATGCACGCCCTCGAAGTACGACATCACCTCTTCCTTGCTGCCTTCGCTGATGCCCCACTCCTCGTGTTCGCGGCTGTGGAAGGTGACGACCAGGTTGTAGTGCTCGCCGTGGCGCAGGGGGTAGTGGACCAGGTGGCAGTTGGGGCCGGCCCAGACCACAGGCGCGTTCCAGCGCAGGTCTTCCGGCATGTCGGCCGCCGGCACCACGGCGCGGTAGACCACATGGCCCGAGACCCGCGGCGCGTCGCCGATCAGCTTCGCGCGCACCACCGACTTGACGCCGTCGCAGCCGACGATGCCGTCGGCGCTGAAGCGGCGGCCGTCGCGCGTGACGGCGGTCACGCCGCGCTCGCTGAGGTCCAGCGCGTCGACCTGCGCCGAGGTATGGAAGCGGATCAGCGGCTGCTGCTTCACGGCTTCGTGGATGGCGCCGTGCAGATCGGCCCGATGGCTCACCGCGTAGGGGTTGCCGAAGCGCGCCCGGAAGGCCTCGCCGACCGGCACCGAGGCGATTTCTCGACAGTCGATCGCGTCCATCATCACCAGCCGGTCGGTGAAGACCGCGCCGCGCCGCACCGCCTCGCCGACGCCGAGCGCATCGAGCGCCGCGAAGGCGTTGGGCCCGAGCTGAAGGCCGGCGCCGATCTCGCCGATGGCGGCGCTCTTCTCCAGCAGGTCGACGCCGATGCCGAGCCGCGCCAGCGCGAGCGCCGCGGCCAGGCCACCGATTCCGCCACCGACCAGCAGCACGGAGGGCATGTTCCCGGATGTCTGGCTCATGATCCACCCCTTGCAAAAAAGTCAGTCGATGCGCACCGAGATCGGCTCGAGGCCGTCGATGCGCACCTCCATGGTCTGCCCGCGCCGCACCGCGCCCACACCCTCGGGCGTGCCGGTGAAGATCAGGTCGCCGGGCTGCAGCGCGAACAGGGTCGACAGGTTGGCGATGACCTCGCTGACCGACCAGATCAGGTTGCGGATGTCGCTCTTCTGGCGCAGCTCGCCGTCGACCTCGAGCGTGATCGCCCCGGCCGTCATCTCGCCGATCGCGGCGCGCGGGCGCAGCACGCCCACCGGGGCCGAGAAGTCGAAGGCCTTGCCGATCTCCCACGGCCGGCCCTGCTCGCGCATCTTCATCTGCAGGTCACGGCGCGTCATGTCGAGCCCGACCGCGTAGCCGTAGATGTGGCGGTGCGCGTCGTTGACCGCGATGTCGCGGCCACCCTCGCCGATCGCCACCACCAGCTCGGCCTCGTAGTGGTAGTTGGCGGTCTGGGCCGGATAGGGGATGGCGACGGCACGGCCCGCGGGCACCGGCACCACCGAGGCGTCGTCGTTCGGCTTGCAGAAGAAGAAGGGCGGCTCTCGGTCGGGGTCGAAGCCCATCTCGCGCGCATGGGCCGCGTAGTTGCGGCCGACGCAGTAGACGCGGCGCACCGGAAACAGCTCGGTGGTGCCGGCGATCGGAAGGCCGACGATGGCCGGAGGAGGAAGGACGAAGGGCATGGAGGCTCCTGCCGCGCGCGGCGGCCATGGGGATCGAGAAACGGCTGCGCGCGGCAGCCAGCGGAAATCAGGCCTTGTCGAGGAAGGCTTCGCGCAGCACGCCCATCGCCTGCTGCACCGGCCGGTCCGAGAAACTGAACAGCACCACCTCGTCGGTGGCGGCAAGGCGCAGTGGCGCCCAGGAGGGCACGACGAAGGTGTCGCGCGGCCCGAAGTCGAAGCGCTGGCCACCGATCTCGACCGTGCCATGGCCCTCGACCACGCTGTAGACCGCGCCATCGGTGGCACGGTGCGTCTTGCCGGCGAAGCCCGGGGGCAGCAGCTGCAGGTTGGTCGCGATGGTCGGCATCGGCGAGCCGCCGGTCAGCGGGTTGATGTAACGCAGCTTGTGGCCCAGCCAGGCATCGGGCGCTTCCTGCTTCTGCAGCTGCGCCAGCGCCTCGCGGCTGCGCGCGTATGGGTAATTGAAGATCGGCGAGGTCGGTGCGACGTGGTCGTGCCGCACCGGCACCATGTTGTGGCCGAAGCGCGCCAGGCTGTGGCCTTCGGGCCGCGCCACCTGCTGCATGCGGGCATCGTCGTTCTCGGCGAAGCCGGCGTCGAAGAAGCGGATCATCGGGATGTCGAGGCCGTCAAGCCAGACCACCGGCTCGCTGACGCCCCCGATGCCTTCGTTGCCGTGGTCGTGCCAGGCCCACGAGGGCGTGATGATGAAGTCGCCCGGATACATGGTCGTGCGCTCGCCGGCGACCGTGGTGTAGGCCCCGTTGCCGTTGACGATGAAGCGCAGCGCCGACTGCACGTGGCGGTGCGAGGGCGCCACCTCGCCCGGCATGATCAGCTGCAGCCCGGCATAGAGCGACTGCGTGATCGACGAGCGGCCCGGGATCGCCGGGTTCTCGAGCACCAGCACGCGGCGCACCGCTTCCTCGGCGGTGATCAGCTCGGCCGATTCCATCAGCAGCGGCCGGATCTCGTCGTAGCGCCAAAGCGCCGGCACGCAGGGCGTCTGCGGCTCGCGCGGCACCAGCGCGTGCAGCGACTCCCACAGCGGGGTCAGGTTCAGCGGGCGGATGCGCTCGTAGTAGGCGCGTCGTTCGTTCATGGGGCTTGTCTCCTGGCGTCAGGCGCCGAGCCCCGGATTGTTGGACCCGACCACTATTTGTTCAAGACTTGGATTCAATACCTGGAATATTGTTTTTAGATAATGGTGGCTTCGCACACCCCACTGGAATCGCCATGTCCAAGCTCGACCTCGAATGGCTCACGGTCTTCGACGAGGTCTACAAGACCGGCAGCGTCTCGAAGGCGGCCGAACGCCTGGGCATGGCGCAGGCGGCGGCCAGCACCATGCTGAACAAGCTGCGCGCACATTTCGACGACCGGCTGTTCGTGCGCACCGCCCAGGGCATGCAGCCCACGCCCTACGCGCAGCGGCTCGGCGGCCATGTGCGCGAGGTGCTGGCCCAGCTTGACCTGGCGCGCGGCAGCCGCGCCGGCTTCGCGCCGGCTGAGGCGCGGCGCAGCTTCCGCATCTGCATGACCGACATCAGCGAGGTGGTGCTGCTGCCGGGCCTGCTGGACCACCTGCGGCGCGAGGCGCCAGGCGTGCACCTCGAGACCGAGATCATCTCGACCGACAGCGGCCGCCGGCTGGAGGACGGCGAGGTCGACCTGGCGGTCGGCTTCATGCCGCAGCTGGACGCCGGCTTCTACCAGCAGACGCTCTTCATGCAGAACTTCGTCTGCCTGGCGGCGCAGAACCATCCGCGCATCGGCACCCGGCTCACGCTGCGCCGCTTCGAGGCCGAGGCCCACGCGGTGATCTCCTCGTCGGGCACCGGCCACGCGATCGTCGACAAGACCATCGCCCGCCTCGGGCTGGCACGCAACGTGGTGGTGCGCCTGTCCAGTTTCCTGAGCGTGGCGCGGATCGTGGCCCACACCGAGCTGATCGTGATCGTGCCGCGAATCCTCGGCGAGGTGCTGGTGACGCAGGAGCCGGTGCGACTGCTGGAGCCGCCCTTCGCGCTGCCTTCGTACGCGGTCAAGCAGCACTGGCACGAGCGCTTCCATGCCGACGCCGGCAACATGTGGCTGCGGCGCACCGTGGCCCAGTTGTTCGCGCCACGAAACGCCGCGGCGCTCGCATAATCGGCGCGGGCRCACCCTCGATCCACTCCTCGCCCAGGCAACCCATGTCGTCCATCACCCTGCGCTTCCTGGCCGAACCCAGCACCGTCAACTTCGGCGGCAAGGTCCACGGCGGCACCGTCATGAAATGGATCGACGAGGCCGGCTACGCCTGCGCCACCAGTTGGTCCAAGCGCTACTGCGTCACGGTCTTCATCGGCAGCATCCGCTTCCATCGGCCGATCATGATCGGCGACCTGGTCGAGGTCGAGGCCCGCCTCGCCTACACCGGCAACAGCAGCATGAACATCTCGGTCGAGGTGCGCAGCGGCGACATGAAGGGCGGCGAGATGACGAAGACCACCGAATGCCTGGTGGTCTTCGTCTCGGTCGACTCGCACGGCCGCACCCTGCCGGTCGACACCTTCACGCCCGGCACGCCCGGCGAGATGGCGCTGGCCGAGCGGGCCCGTGCCCATCTCGAGGCTGCCCGGGCGGCGGCGGCGGCAAACTAGCGCTCACCGAGCCGCGGGCTCCTGCGCGATGCGGCGCGCCAGTTCGATGTCCCGCCCGAGGAAGAAGCCGAGCACCGTGCGGATCGCGGCGATGGCGCCGAGCTTGCCGATGTCGTCCCAGTTGGGCGCCACCGCGGTGGCGATCAGGTCGGCCGCCAGCATGAACTCCAGGCCCAGCAGCAACCAGCGCGAGAGCCCCTGCCAGACCTCGAGCGTGACGGCGGACACGGGCCGCCGCGCAATCAGGCCCGCGCCCAGGCTCCACAGGGCCACCACGGTGCCGAAGGCGAGCAGCACCATCGTGATGAGCTGAAGGGCCTGCGACAGGCCTTCGGCAAGGAGATGCAGCGCGTGTTCCATGGGCGACCTTCGGGTGGGGCCCCATGGTGCCCGCCCCGGTGCGCTGTTCGCAATTGCCCTTTGGTGAGGGGTCGTCGGGCCGGATCAGCCCGCGGCCAGCACCGTGCCGATGACCTCGCCCAGGCCGATGCGCACCGCGCCGGCGCGCTCGCAGTAGCCGCGCAGGCTCAGGGTGTCGCCGTCCTCGAGAAAGGTGCGGCGCTCGCCGTTCGGCAGCGTGATCGGGTTCTTGCCGCCCAGCGTGAGTTCGAGCAGCGAGCCGGCTTCATCAGGCTTCGGGCCCGACAGCGTGCCGGAGCCGAGCAGGTCGCCGGGCTGCAGGTTGCAGCCGTTCACCGTGTGGTGGGTGAGCAGCTGCGCCGCGGTCCAGTAGGCGGCCTCGGCGGTGTTGCCGCGCGTGAGCCGCACCGCGGGCTCGCCGGCCTCGCGCATCTTCGCAGTCTGGAGCCAGACCTCGAGCGTGATGTCGAGCGCGCCACGCTCGCGGTTGGCCGGCGCGTCCAGGTAGGGCAGCGGCTGCGGATCGCCGGCGGGGCGCTCGAACTTCGCGCGGAACGGCGCCAGCGCTTCCATGGTGACGATCCAGGGCGACAGCGTGGAGGCGAAGTTCTTCGCCAGGAACGGGCCCAGCGGCTGGTACTCCCAGGCCTGCAGGTCGCGCGCCGACCAGTCGTTGAGCAGGGTGACGCCGAACAGGTGCGACTCGGCGTCGGCGATCGCGACCGGCTCGCCCAGCGCGTTGCCCTGGCCGACGACGAAGCCCAGTTCGAGCTCGTAGTCGAGCCGCTTCGAAGGGCCGAAGCTGGGCGCCTCGGCCGGATCAGAGCCCGGCGCCTTGGTCTGGCCCTGCGGCCGCTTGAAGCGCTGGCCGCTGACCGCGATCGACGAGGCCCGGCCGTGGTAACCGATCGGCACCCACTTGTAGTTGGGCATCAGCGGCTGGTCGGGACGGAACAGCTTGCCGACCGTGGTCGCATGGTGGATGCCGGTGTAGAAGTCGGTGTAGTCGCCGATGCGGCAAGGCACGGTCATTTCGACGGCCGACTGCGCGCTCAAGGCCTGGGCCCATTGCGCCTTGTTGACGCTGCCTTCGCGCAACCCTTCGGAGAGCGCGATGCGCAGGGCCTGCCGTTCCTCCGGAGCCTGGGCCAGCAGCACATTCATGTCGTCGGTGTCGACCAGGCCGACGGCCTTCAGGTCCAGCACCTGGTCGCCGATCGCGACGCCGATGCGGAAGGACTCGCTGCTGCCGGCCGGGCGGAAGCGCCCGAAGGGCAGGTTCTGGATCGGGAAGTCGCAGCCGGCTTCGTTGGCCGAGGCGACCCAACTGCGCAGCTTCGGATCGTGGGTGGCATTGATCGTGGTGTTCATGGCTTGAAGTGGTCCTGGAGGCCGGCCCAGCAGTCGGCGTAGTTTTGGTCGAGCGCGGGGCTTTGCATCGCGTACCCGGTCGGGATGAATCGGAAGCGGCTTTCGAACATGAAGGCCAGCGTGTTGTCGAGCTTCTGCGGTGCCAGCTTGGCGTTGCTGGCCTTGTCGAAGGCTTCCTCGTCGGGGCCGTGCGGCACCATGCAATTGTGCAGGCTGGCGCCGCCCGGCTTGAAGCCGCCGGGCTTGGCGTCGTACTCGCCGTAGACCAGGCCCATGAATTCGCTCATGAGGTTGCGGTGGTACCACGGCGGCCTGAAGGTGTCTTCCATCACCAGCCAGCGCGGCGGGAAGATCACGAAGTCGCAGTTGGCGGTGCCGGGCGTGTCCGAGGGCGAGGTCAGCACCGTGAAGATCGATGGATCGGGATGGTCGAAGCTGATCGAGCCGATGGTCATGAAGTTGGCCGTGTCGTACTTCACCGGCGCCAGGTTGCCGTGCCAGGCGACCACGTTGAAGGGCGAATGCCGGGTCGGCGCCGACCAGAAGCGGCCGCCCGACTTCTTGACCAGCTCGTAGGCCACGCTGGCGTCCTGGAAAGCCGCCACCGGGGCCTCGAAGTCGCGCGCGTTGGCCAGGCCGTTGGAGCCGATCGGGCCGAGTTCGGGCAGCCGGAACTGGGCACCGTAGTTCTCGCAAACATAGCCGCGGGACGGCCCGTCGGGCAGCTCGACCTTGAACACCACGCCGCGCGGCAGCAGCGCGATCTCGCCGGGCCTGACGTCGAGCACCCCCATCTCGGTGGTGATCACCAGCCGGCCCTGCTGGGGCACCACCAGCATCTCGCCGTCGGCATTGACGAAGGCGCGGCGCTCCATCGAGCGGCTCGCGAGGTAGACCAGGGCACCGATGCCGGTCTGCGCCTCGGCGTCGCCGTTGGCCGCCAGCGTGTGCATGCCGTCGATGAAGTCGAACTCGTCGCCGCCGAAGGGGATCGGCGCCCAGCGCATCGGCTCGGGCGCGAGCGCGATCTCGCGGTCGGCGCCGGTGCTCCAGTGCGCCTGGGGATAGGCCTGGTAGCGGCCGGCCACCACCGAGGGTTGGCGCCGGTACAGCCAGCTGCGCCGGTTCTGGTGCCGCGGCGCGGTGAAGGCGGTGCCCGAGATCAGCTCGGGGTAGAGGTCGAAGGGCGCGCGCTGCGGGCTGTTGCGGCCCTGTGGCAGGGCGCCGGCGACGGCCTCGGTGGCGTATTCGTTGCCGAATCCGGCCAGGTAGCGGCGCTCGGCCGTGGATGCGATCGTCATGATGGGTTCTCTTGAAGACTCAACGGGATGGCGCTGCCGCCTCGAAGGCCTGGCGCAGCACGGCGGTCGAACCGATGTGGTTGGCCAGCACCAGCACCAGGCGGGCGTTGAAGGCGTTGCTCTCGTCGCTCGTGAGGCCCTGGTGGGCTTCGATCAACGCTTCATAGAAGTCGTCGGGCGCGTCGAGGTTCGGGGTGGTGATCAGGTCCATGGCGTTCTAGGCCTCCTTGGCTGGCTTCGCCAGTGCGCGGTCGCGCGCGGCGCGCACGGCTTCGGGTGTGGGCGCGCGCCAGCGCGCGCAGACATGCTGGTCGGGCCGCAGCAGGTAGGCCGTGCCGGGGCGGGCGTCGTAGCGCCGGCCGGCGATCTCGCCCGCCTCGCTGGTCGCGAGGCGCACCACGTGCAGCGGCAGATCGGCCGCGGCCAGCGCATCGAGGCTGCGCCGGGCGGCCTCGCCATCACCGAAGACCAGGGCCGTGAAGCGGGTCGCCGCGGCGGCCACACCCGCGGGCGACAGCGCGCGCAGCAGCCAGCCGCGGCGCCCGTCGGCCTCGACGATCGGCGCGTCGGCCGCCGGGGCGCCCGGCACCATCGGCCCCTCGAATGCATCGACGTCGGGCGTGTTGAGCGTCGAGTCGCGCAAGGTGCTCGGCACCGACAGCCGCCCGCTGTTGACCAGCGCCCGCGCGAAGGCATGGCGC
>NZ_JBFUIU010000101.1:0-17835 GCF_056401695.1 Variovorax sp. P4_D9 | reverse complement strand
CGCCCATGCCCGGGTAGACCGAGGACATCGGCGCCGCGATCATGCCGGCCAGCGCGGCCAGCGCCACGCCGGCCGCGAACACGATGCGGTAGAGCCGGCGGATGTCGATGCCCAGGCCGCGCACCATGTCGCGGTTGCTGGCGCCGGCGCGGATCATCATGCCCAGCCGCGTGCGGTTGACCACGAAATAGAGGCCCACCGCCAGCAGCACGCAGGCCGCCGATGCGAAGAGCCGGTACCACGGATAGCTCATGAGGTCACCGAGCGCGAAGCTGCCGTCGAGCCAGGGCGGCGCCTTGACGCCGTGCACGTCGTTTCCGATCAAGAGCGAGCGCAGTTCCTCGAACACCAGGATCAGGCCGTAGGTCATCAGCACCTGCTGCAGGTGGTCGCGCTGGTAGAGGTAGCTGAAGAAGGCCCATTCGAGCACGTAGCCGAAAACCGCGGCCAGCACCACGCCGGCCGCCAGCATCACGATGAACTGGTCGCCGAACAGCGGCGACAGCGCGAAGGCCATGTAGGCGCCCAGCATGTAGAAGCTGCCGTGCGCCAGGTTGATCACCCCCATGATGCCGAAGATCAGCGTCAGTCCGGAGGCGACCAGGAACAGCAGCAGCCCGTACTGCACGGAGTTCAGGCACTGAACGAGAAAGGTACCGAAGTCCATGCAGTGTCTTCGCTCTCAATTACATCTTGCAGCCGCGCGCCGGATCGGCGAGGCCCTTGACGGCGATGTTCACCATCTTGTTCTCGTTGCCCTCGACCTTGCGCAGGTAGAAGTCCTGCACCGGGTTGTGCGCCTTGCTGATCGTGAAGGCGCCGCGCGGGCTGTCGATCTTGGCTTTCTCGATGGCACCTGCGAACTCGGCCTTCTTGCTGATGTCGCCCTTGACGGCGGCGAGGCCGATGGCCAGCATCTGCGCCGCGTCGTAGCCCTGCACCGCATACACATCGGGCTGCAGCTTGAAGGACTTGGCGTAGGCGGTGCGGAAGGCGGTGTCGCGCGGCGTGTTCAGGCCGTCGGCGTAGTGCAGCGTGGTCAGCATGCCCTGGGCGGCCTCGCCCTGCGCTTCGAGCGTGCCGTCGGTCAGGAAGCCGGGGCCGACCAGGGGGATGGTCTTGTGGAGGCCGGCCGCGGCGTAGTCCTTGACGAACTTGACCGCACCGCCGCCAGCGAAGAAGGAATACACCACGTCGGGCTTGGCCGCCGCGATCTCGGTCAGCAGGGCCTGGAACTCGACGTTCGGGAACGGCACGGTGAGCTGCTTCTCCACCTTGCCGCCGGCCTTCTCGAAACCTTCCTTGAAGCCGGCTACCGACTCGTCGCCAGCCGCGTACTTCCAGGTGATCGTGATGGCCTTCTTCTTGCCCTGCTTGCCCGCGACCTCGCCCATGGCGTAGGCCGGCTGCCAGTTCGAAAACGAGCTGCGGAAGATGTTCTGCGCGCACATCGGGCCGGTCACGGCGTCGGCGCCGGCATTCGGCACGATCAGCACGGTGCCGCTTTCCTTGGCCGCCTTGGCCATCGCCATCGCCACGCCCGAGTGGACCGTGCCGATGATGACGTCGACGTTGTCGCGTTTGATCAGCTTGTTGACGTTGTCGGTTGCCTTGGCCGGGTCCGACTCGTCGTCGACCTTGACGAACTCGATGTCGCGGCCGCCGAGCTTGCCGCCCTGCTCCTCGATGCGCAGCTTGAAACCATTCTCGATGGCGACGCCGAGCGCGGCATAGGTACCGCTGTACGGCAGCATCAGGCCCACCTTCAGCTTGCCCTGCTGGGCATGGCCCAGGGTGGCGATACACGCCAACGCCAGGGCTGTCAGGGTGGTGCATGCGATGCGGTGGCTCATGGGAAGGTCTCCTTCGGTTGATTGAAATTACTTTACAGGTAAACTATTCATGACTCAAGTAAGAGTTTCCCCCAGGGCCGCCGGTTGCGGCAGGTCAAGAGGAGTTTTCTGACTTGATAAATGAAACGGTCGCCACTATCGCCGTTTCGGGCTGATCGCGATGCGGGGAATGCCCGCAGTCTGGAATTTCCAACAGCCGGGTCTGCGGCACGCGCTCGGCGATCCCGCGAATCTGCCGGAGTGTGCCGTACTCGTCGTCGACGCCCTGGATCGCGAGCACCGGGCAGCGGATGCCGTCGAGTTCGGGCTCGATGTTCCATTGCTGGAAGGGCGGATGCAGCCAGATCCGGTTCCAGCCCCAGAAGGCCGAGTCGACGTCCTCGTGGTAGCGGCCGAGCTTCTGGCGCAGGTCGGTCTCCAGGTAGGCCTGGCGCGCCAACTCGATGTTGGCGACCGTCACTTCCTCAACCAGGATGTGCGGCGCCATCACCACCAGTCCGGCCACGCGGTGGGGAAACTCGGCCGCGTACAGCAGGGAGATCGAGCCGCCGTCGCTGTGGCCCAGCAGCCAGGGCCTTTCCTCGATGCCCAGCGCCTCGAAGAAGGCCGGCAGCACCTCGTGCGCCTGGCGGTGCATGAAGTCGACGTCCCAGGTCTCCTCGGCGTCGCGCGGCGTCGAGCGGCCATAGCCGGGACGCGAGAACACCAGCCCGCGGAAGCCGCCGGCCTCGCACAGGCGCTCGGGGAAGTCCTTCCACATCGAGATCGAGCCGAGGCCTTCGTGCAGGAAGACGACCAGCGGGGCGTCGGTGCGCTCGGGGGCGATCAGCGCGTACTCGACGCGCACCTCTTTGCCCCGCCATTGGATGGCGGCGAATGCGGAGGGCGCGGTCACGCCTTCTGCTCCCGCTCACGCAGCCTGAAGCGCTGGATCTTGCCTGTGGCGGTCTTTGGCAGTTCATCGACGAATTC
The DNA here is from genome assembly GCF_056401695.1 of Variovorax sp. P4_D9. Lineage (NCBI taxonomy): Bacteria > Pseudomonadati > Pseudomonadota > Betaproteobacteria > Burkholderiales > Comamonadaceae > Variovorax > Variovorax sp. P4_D9. The sequence goes on along the minus strand of NZ_JBFUIU010000101.1, from coordinate 15,010 downwards.
GATGAAGCGCGGGTACTTGTAAGGCGCCAGGCGCTCCTTGACGAAGGCCTTGAGCTCCTCGTCGGTGGTCGAGCGGCCTTCCTTCAGCACCACGTACGCCTTGGTCTTGGTCAGCCCGTCGGCGTCTTCTTTGCCGATCACCGCCGCCTCGAGCACGGCCGGGTGCTGCATCAGCGTGGCCTCGACCTCGAAGGGCGAGACGTAGATGCCGCTGACCTTGAGCATGTCGTCGCTACGCCCGGCATAGGTGTAGTAGCCGTCGGCGTCGCGCGAGTACTTGTCGCCGCTCTTGGTCCAGCCGTCGCGAAAGGTCTCGGCGCTTTTCTCGGGGTTGCCCCAGTACATCAGCGCGCTGCTCGGGCCCTTGATATAGAGGTCGCCGACCTCGCCGACCGCGACCGGCTGGCCGTCCTCGCCGCGCAGCTCGATCTCGTAGCCCTCGACCGGCTTGCCGGTGGTGCCGTAGCGAATGTCGCCGGGCCGGTTCGAGAGAAAGATGTGCAGCATCTCGGTCGAGCCGATGCCGTCGACGATCTCGCAGCCGAAGTGGGCCTTGAAGCGCTGCGCGATCTCGCCCGGCAGCGCCTCGCCGGCCGAGGAGCACATGCGCAGCGCGACCGCTTCGCGCGCCGGTAGCCTGGGCGAGGCCAGCATGCCGGCGAAGCCGGTCGGCGCGCCGAAGAACACGGTCGGCTTCTGGCCCGTCTGGCCGGTCCAGCGCTTGAAGGTGGCGTCGGGAGTCGGCCGCTCGGCCATCAGCAGCACGGTGGCGCCGACCGACAGCGGGAAGGTCAGCGCGTTGCCGAGGCCGTAGGCGAAGTACATCTTGGCGGCCGAGAAGCAGACGTCGTCCTCGGTCAGCCCCAGCACCGGCTTGCCATAGAGCTCGGCGGTCCACCACGGGTTGGCGTGGGTGTGGACCGTGCCCTTGGGCTTGCCGGTGGAGCCCGAGGAGTAGAGCCAGAAGGCATGGTCCTGCGGCGTCGTGGCGGCGGGAGCGGCAAGCGGCTCGCTGGCGGCGACGGCTGAGTCGAAGTTCTGCGCGCCATCGGGCAGCGCGCCCGTGGGCTGTGAGACGAACAGCGCGCGCACCGGGTTCGGTCCCTTTGCCATCGCCTCCTGTAGCACCGGCAGCAGTGCACCCGACACCAGCGCCGCGGTGGCGCCGCTGTGGGCGAGCATGTAGGCGTAGTCGTCGGCCGTGAGCAGCGTGTTGACTGCCACCGGCACGATGCCGGCGTAGAGGCTGCCGAGGAAGGCGACCGGCCAGTCGCTGCCGTCGAGCATCAGCAGCAGCACACGGTCCTCGCGTCGCACGCCGCTGGCGAGCAGGGCGGCGGCGAGCCGGCGGGCGCGGTCTTCGAGCTGGCCGTAGCCGAGCGCGCCGCGATCATCGATGTAGGCCGCTTTGGTGGGGCGGCCGCGGTTCAGCGCGAACAGGTGCTCGGCGAAGTTGAAGGTGTCGGGCAGGTTCATCGTGCGTCTCCTCGGATCGTCTTGTCTTGCGGCCGGGCTACTGGAGGCCGAGCTGCGCCAGCACCGCGGGGCTGGCCTGCACCGAGCTCCTGCAGTGGTAGAAGTCCAGCGCCCGCAGGCCGCCGAGCTCGGCACCGCCGCCCGCGCGGCCCGGGCCGCCGTGCATCGACATCGGCATCACATTGCCATGGCCGGTCTGCGCCTGGGCCACCTCGGGCGAGATCACGTGCACCCGGCCGTGGCTGGCGGCGAGCTGCACCGCGGCCTGGCCGAGCGCCGCATCGTTGGCGCCATAGAGGGAGGTCACCAGCGAGCCCTGGCCGCGATGGGCGAGCGCCACCGCTTGATCGAGATCGCGGTACGGCAGCAGCGTGGCAACCGGGCCGAAGACCTCGATGTCATGCACGCGATCGGCCGCATCGGCATCGCGCGCACCCAGCAGGACCGGACCGATGCAGGCGGCGATCGCTGGATCGGCGTCGACCAGTGCCTTGGCGCTACCGTCGTGCAGCACATCGGCCTGCGCCTTGAGCGTCTCCAGCCCCTCGCGCACCGCGACCAGCTGGGCGCGACTCACCAGCGATCCCATGCGCACACTCTCGTTGCGCGGATTGCCGACCGTCACGCCGGCGAGCTTCGCGCCGATGGCTTCCGCCGCGGCGTCGTAGAGCGCCGCGGGCACCAGGATGCGCCGGATCGCGGTGCATTTCTGGCCCGATTTCACGGTCATCTCGCGCACCACCTCGCGCACCAGCAGGTTGAATGCCTCGCTGCCGGGCGTGGCGTCGGGCAGCAGCAGGGCCGAATTCAGGCTGTCGGCCTCGATGTTGACGCGCGCCGAGCGGTGCGCCACCGCCGGGTGCGAGCGGATCACCGCGCCGGTCTCGGCCGAGCCGGTGAACGACACCACGTCGAAAGGCTCGAGCTGGTCCATGAGCCCGGTCGAGCTGCCGCAGATCACCGACAGGGCGCCGGCCGGCAGCACGCCGGCCTCGACCACGTCGCGCACCATGCGCTGCGTGAGCCAGGCGGTGGACGTCGCGGGCTTGACGATCACCGGCACGCCCGAGAGCAGCGCTGGCGCGGCCTTCTCCCAGAGGCCCCAGGACGGGAAGTTGAAGGCGTTGATGAACAGCGCCACGCCGCGCGTCGGCACCTGCAGGTGCTGCGACATGAACACCGGCTCCTTGCCGAGCTTGGCTGCCTCGCCGTCGCGAAGCGCGCGGACGTCGCCGAGCGCATCGCCCCACTTGGCGTACTGCCCCAGCGTGAAGATCGCGCCGTCGATGTCGACTGCCGAATCGTTCTTCACGGTGCCCGAGTTGGCGGTGGCGATCTCGTAGTAGGTGTCGCGGTTGGCCTGCAGCACCTTCACGATCGCGGCCAGCAGGCCTGCGCGTTCGCGGTAGGTCAGGGCGCGCAGCGCGGCGCCGCCGGTTTCACGTGCAAAGCGGAAGGCGCCCGGCAGGTCGAGCCCGGTGGCGTCGACCCGCGCCAGTTCGGTGCCGAGCACCGGGTCGAAGAGCGCCGTGCCGGCGCCGCTGCCGGCCTGCCAGCGGCCGGCGATGTAGTTGGAAAGGAGTTCGGTCATTTGGTGAACTGGATTTGCCCTTCGGGCAGCAGATAGAGAACCAAGGCGCGGCCTTGCGCGACGGTGGGGTGATGGGCGCTCCCGGGCGGATAGACGCACCAGCCGGCCGGCCGGCCGTCGAAGGTCGCGTCGCCCTCCAGCGGCATGATCAAATCGATCTCGCCATTCGGATGAGTGTGGTGCGGGCCGGCGATGTCGCGCATGTCGACCACGTCGACCGAAAATCGGCTCAGCGCGTCCTCGGCCTTGAAGACCCGGCCGTAGCGGATGCCGCCGCCTACGCGGTCGCAGAGCCAGCCTTCGGCGACGCCGTCGATGCAGGCCTGCTTGAGCTTCTCGAAGCTCGGGCTGCCGGCGCCGTGCTGGCTGTTGAGCCAGCGGTCGAGATCCTGGTCGAGCGGCCGGCCGGCGATCTGGCCCGCGAACTCGGCGACAAGTTGGTGGAAGCTGTCTTTGGACATGGAAGTGCTCATGCGTGGGAGTTGAACTTGCGGCAATCGTCTGCGTGCAGTATCTTGCCTATGCATGAACCATAAGCACCGACCACAAAGGTGTCAAGCAATATAATGCATGTACAGGTGTTAACCCTTAGCCGAACTGCCGGCCGAGCGAAAGCGACTCATGAACCAGCGAGCTGAAGAGGCGGTGCTGTCCGCATCTCCCGAAGTCCCCGCGCCGGCCGAAGAGGCCAAGAACCCGTTGCTGGCGGCGCTCGGCGAGCGCGTGCGCAACCTGCGCGCCCGTCGCGGTCTCACGCGCAAGGCGGTGGCGCTGGCGGCCGACGTGTCGGAGCGGCACCTGGCCAACCTCGAATACGGGATCGGCAATGCCTCGATCCTGGTGTTGCAGCAGGTGGCGAGCGCGCTCCAGTGCTCGCTGGCCGAGCTGGTCGGCGACGTCACGACCATTTCGCCCGAGTGGCTGTTGATCCGCGAATTGCTCGAGAACCGCAGCGAAGCAGACCTGCGCCGCGCCCGCATCGCCCTGGGCGAGTTGCTCGGCACCGCCGCCGGCGACCCGGCGCGGCACCGGCGGATCGCGCTGATCGGACTGCGCGGCGCCGGCAAGTCCACCCTCGGCCAGATGCTGGCCGACGACCTGGAAATGCCTTTCATCGAGCTGAGCCGCGAGATCGAGAAGATCGCCGGCTGCAGCGTGCGCGAGATCCACGACCTCTACGGCACCAATGCCTACCGCCGCTACGAGCGCCGAGCGCTCGAGGAGACCGTGCAGATCTATGGCGAGGTGGTGATCGCCACGCCGGGCGGCATCGTCTCCGATCCGGCCACCTTCAACCAACTGCTGGCGCATTGCACCACGGTCTGGCTGCAGGCTGCGCCCGAAGAACACATGGGCCGAGTCGCCGCCCAGGGCGACACGCGCCCGATGGCAGCCAGCAAGGAAGCCATGGACGACCTGCGGCGCATCCTCAGCGGGCGGGCCGCGTTCTATTCGAAGGCCGACCTCAGCGTCGACACCGGTGGGCAGGATCTCGCGCACAGCTTCGCTAGGCTGCGAACCGCAGTCCGCGAAGCCATGAGCCACTCCTGAGCGGGCAGACGCTGTAAAAAAGTCATTCGAGGGTTGACGCGCGCCAGAACATGCAGCATGATGCATGTTCTGGCGATCGATAAATGCACTATTGTTCCTAGCCAGCCCCCCAGACACCCCAGGAGACCCGCATGACCGACAGCACCCAAGCCCTTCGCGTGGATTACCGCACCGACCCCACGCAATACCGCCACTGGACACTCAGCGTGGAGGGCTCGGTGGCCCGCCTGTCGCTCGACATCGCGGAAGACGGCGGCATCCGCCCCGGCTACAAGCTCAAGCTCAACAGCTACGACCTGGGTGTCGACATCGAACTCAACGACGCCTTGAACCGCGTGCGCTTCGAGCACCCCGAAGTCCGCTCGGTGATCGTGACCAGCGGCAAGGACCGGATCTTCTGCTCGGGCGCCAACATCTTCATGCTCGGCGTCTCGAGCCACGCCTGGAAAGTCAACTTCTGCAAGTTCACCAACGAGACCCGCAACGGCATCGAGGACACCTCGAAGCACTCGGGCCTCAAGTTCATCGCGGCCGTCAACGGCGCCTGCGCCGGCGGCGGCTACGAGCTGGCGCTGGCCTGCGACGAGATCATCCTGGTCGACGACCGCTCATCCTCGGTTTCGCTGCCCGAAGTGCCCCTGCTCGGCGTGCTGCCCGGCACCGGCGGCCTGACCCGCGTGACCGACAAGCGCCGCGTGCGCCATGACCTGGCCGACATCTTCTGCACCAGCGTCGAAGGCGTGCGCGGACAGCGCGCGGTCGACTGGCGGCTGGTCGACGCGATCGCCAAGCCGGCCCAGTTCGGCGCCGTGGTGCAGGAGCGCGCCGCCAAGCTGGCCGAAGGCAGCGACCGCCCGGCCGGCGGCAAGGGCGTGAGCCTGACGCGCCTCGAGCGCGAAGACGGCGCCGACAGCCTGCGCTACGAGCACGTCACGGTCGAGATCGACCGCGCGCGCCGCACCGCCACCCTGACCGTGAAGGCGCCCACCGGCGCACAGCCCGCCGACATCGCCGCGATCGAGGCCGCCGGCGTCGCCTGGTGGCCGCTTGCGATGGTGCGCCAGCTCGACGACGCGATCCTCAACCTGCGCACCAACGAGCTCGACATTGGCACCTGGCTGCTCAAGACCGAGGGCGACGCCCAGGCCGTGCTGGCGAGCGACGCCACGCTGGTCGCCAACAAGGACCACTGGCTGGTGCGCGAGACCATCGGCGCGCTGCGCCGCACGCTGGCCCGGCTCGACGTCTCGTCGCGCAGCCTGTTCGCGCTGGTCGAAGAGGGCTCCTGCTTCGCCGGCACCCTGGCCGAGCTGGCCTTCGCGGCCGACCGCGCCTACATGCTGGCGCTGCCCGACGCCCCCGAGAAGGCACCCAAGCTGACGTTGAACGAACTCAACTTCGGATTCTTCCCGATGGTCAACGACCAGAGCCGCCTGCAGCGCCGCTTCTATGAAGAGACGGCGCCGTTGGAAGCCGCACGTGGCGCCGCCGGCCAGGCACTCGATGCCGACGAAGCGCTGAAGCTCGGCCTGGTCACGGCCGCACCCGACGACATCGACTGGGGCGACGAGATCCGCATGGCGATCGAGGAACGTGCCGCGATGTCACCCGACGCGCTGACCGGCCTCGAGGCCAACCTGCGCTTCGCCAGCAAGGAAAACATGAACACCCGCATCTTCGGCCGGCTCACCGCCTGGCAGAACTGGATCTTCAATCGCCCCAACGCGGTCGGCGCCAAGGGTGCACTGAAGGTCTACGGCACCGGCGAGAAGGCCGGCTTCGATTTGAACCGCGTCTGATCCACCCCGCCCGCAACGAACCCGAGGAAAATGACATGAACACGATCAACTACAGCGAGAAGATCCCGAACAACGTCAACCTGAGCGAAGACCGCACCCTGCAGCGCGCGCTCGAAGGCTGGCAGCCGAACTTCATCAATTGGTGGGACGACGTGGGCCCCGAAGGCTCGACCAACTTCGACGTCTACCTGCGCACCGCCGTCAGCGTCGATCCCAACGGCTGGGCCCAGTTCGGCCACGTGAAGATGCGCGACTACCGCTGGGGCATCTTCCTGAACCCGGGCGATGCGGAGCGCAAGATCCACTTCGGCGACTCCCTGGGCGACAAGGCCTGGCAGGACGTGCCCGGCGAGCACCGCGCGAACCTGCGCCGCATCATCGTCACGCAGGGCGACACCGAGCCCGCCTCGGTAGAGCAGCAGCGCCACCTCGGCCTGACCTGCCCGAGCCAGTACGACCTGCGCAACCTGTTCCAAGTCAACGTCGAGGAAGGCCGCCACCTGTGGGCCATGGTCTACCTGCTGCACAAGTACTTCGGCCGCGATGGCCGCGAAGAAGCCGAAGCCCTGCTGCAGCGCCAGTCCGGCGACCAGGACAACCCGCGCATCCTCGGCGCCTTCAACGAGAAGACGCCCGACTGGCTGGCCTTCTTCATGTTCACCTACTTCACCGACCGCGACGGCAAGTTCCAGCTGTCGGCCCTGGCCGAGAGCGCCTTCGACCCGCTGGCGCGCACCACCAAGTTCATGCTGACCGAAGAAGCGCACCACATGTTCGTCGGCGAGAGCGGCGTGTCGCGCGTGCTGCAGCGCACAGCGCAGGTCATGAACGATCTCAAGACGGATGATCCGCAAAAGGTTCGCGCGGCCGGCGCCATCGACCTCGGCACGATCCAGCGCTACCTGAACTTCCATTACAGCGTGACCATCGACCTGTTCGGCGCCGACCAGTCGAGCAACGCCGCCATCTTCTACAGCTCGGGCCTGAAGGGCCGCTACGAGGAAGGCAAGCGCACCGACGACCACGTGCTCAAGGGCCAGACCTACAAGGTGCTCGAAGTGGTTAACGGCCAGTTGGTCGAGAAGGACGTGCCGATGCTCAACGCCCTCAACGAAGTGCTGCGCGACGACTTCATCAAGGACTCGGTGGCCGGCGTGCAGCGCTGGAACAAGGTGCTCGAGAAGGCTGGCATCCCGACCCGCCTCACCGTGCCGCACAAGGCCTTCAATCGCCAGATCGGCGCCCTGGCCGGCATCAAGGTGTCGCCGGAAGGCCGTGTCGTGAGCGAGGCCGAATGGGCCGCGAAGAAGAGCGAATGGCTGCCGACGCCCGAAGATTTCGCTTTCGTGGCATCGTTGATGGGCCGCGTGGTCGACCCGGGCAAGTTTGCCGGCTGGATCGCGCCGCCGGTGATGGGCATCAACCGCCAGCCGGTCGATTTCGAATACGTCCGCTTCGGTTGACCATCCAAGGGGCCGCGGCGCCGTCGATGGCGGCCGCGGCGACATAAAAGGAGACTCACGATGGACATGGCTGTCGACGTTTCGGTCATCAGGCAGCACCTGATCGACCCCGAGATCTGCATTCGCTGCAATACCTGCGAAGCCATCTGCCCGGTCAATGCGATCACGCATGACGACCGCAACTACGTCGTTCGCGCCGATGTCTGCAACGGCTGCATGGCCTGCATCTCGCCGTGCCCGACCGGATCGATCGACAACTGGCGCACCATGCCGCTGGCGCGCGCCTACTCGATCGAGGAGCAATTCACCTGGGACGAACTGCCGGCCGAACTCACGCCCGAGCAACTCGAGGCCGAGGGCGTCGGCGCGCCGCAAGAGGCGCTGCTCCAGGTGCCGGCGGCGCCACCGCAGCCACCGGCCGCACCCGGCGAAGCAGTCTTCAATTCGGCCCAGTACGGCGCCACCGTGCCGCCCTGGTCGGCGGCCCACGCTTACACCAACCTGCATCCGCCGAAGAACCCGACCACCGCCACCGTGGTCGGCAACTTCAACTGCACCGAGGCCGGCTACGAGAACCAGACCCACCACATCGTGCTGGACTTCGGCGCCATGCCCTTCCCGGTGCTCGAGGGCCAGTCGATTGGCATCATCCCGCCTGGCACCGATGCCAACGGCAAGGCGCACTTCGCGCGCCAGTATTCGATCGCCAGCCCGCGCAACGGCGAGCGCCCCGGCTACAACAACATCTCGCTGACCGTGAAGCGCGTGCTCGAGGACCACCAGGGCAGGCCGGTGCGCGGCGTGGCCAGCAACTACGTCTGCGACCTAAAGGTCGGCGACAAGGTGCAGGTGATCGGGCCCTTCGGGTCGTCGTTCCTGATGCCGAACCATCCGAAGTCGCACATCGTGATGATCTGCACCGGCACCGGCAGCGCGCCGATGCGCGCGATGACCGAATGGCGCCGGCGCCTGCGCAAGAGCGGCAAGTTCGAGAGCGGCAAGCTGATGCTGTTCTTCGGCGCCCGCACCCAGCAGGAGCTGCCCTACTTCGGTCCGCTTCAGACCCTGCCGAAGGATTTCATCGACATCAACTTCGCCTTCTCGCGCACGCCGGGCACCCCCAAGCGCTACGTGCAGGACCTGATGCGCGAACGCGCCGCCGACCTGGCCGAGTTGCTGAAGGACGGGCAGACGCACTTCTACGTGTGCGGCCTGAAAAGCATGGAAGAGGGCGTGGTGCTGGCGCTGCGCGACGTCGCGACCGAGGCCGGGCTCGACTGGGATTCGGTTGGTGCGGGCCTCAAGCGGGAAGGGCGCCTGCACCTCGAAACCTACTGATGAAATTCACAGACTTCCACGAGGGCCTGGCCATCGAGGCCGGCCCCTACCTCGTGACCGAGGCGGAAGTCCTGCAGTTCGCGCGGGCCTACGACCCGCAGTGGTTCCACACCGATGCCGAGGCCGCCGCCGGAGGCCCGTTCGGCGGCCTGATTGCGAGCGGCTGGCACACTAGCGCGATCGCGATGCGGCTGGTCACCGATGCGGCGCTGGCCGGCTCCGAGTCCTTCGCTTCGCCGGGCCTCGCCTTCCTCAAGTGGCCGAACCCGGTGCGCCCCGGCGACAGCCTGCGGCTGGTGGCCGATGTCATCGAGGCGCGGCGTTCGGAGAAGAGGCCGCACCTCGGAATCCTGCGCTGGCGCTGGCGGCTCTTCAACCAGCGCGAGCTGCCGGTGCTCGACCTCGAGGCGACCAGCCTTTTCAGGCTCGCGGCCTGAGGACCGAAGCAGCGCCGTTGCCGGTTCAGTCCGCCACGGCCGGCGCCGGCCGCCAGTCTTCCTTGGCCACCAGCACCGGCGTGGCCGGCTGCAGCATGAAGTTCGGCGACATGATCTGCACGCCGTATTCGTTGAAGACGTCCTGGATGTGGCCGTGCAGGACGTTCAGCACGTCGTACTTGGGCGCACCCGCAAGCATGAAGACATTCAGCTCGTATTCGACATAGAAATCCTGCAGCCTCACCTGCCGCACCGTGGGCGGTGGTTCGGCCAGCAGGTCGCGGGTGCGGCCGGCGGCCATCATTAGCATGGCGTGCACCTGGCGCCAGGCGCTGTCGTAGCCGATCGTCACCGAGGTCGACAACGCGATGCCGCCGCCGTTGGTTTTGGTGGTGTCGCTCGAATTGAGGATCCGCGTTCCGACCACCACAGAGTTGGGCAGCGTGACCTCCTGGTCGAGGCGGTTGCGCAACTTGGTCGACAGCGTGCCGAGCTCGACCACATAGCCTTCGGACTCGCCGATCTGCACGTAGTCGCCGGGCCGCAGCGCACGCGAATAGATCAGCACGAAGCCCGACATGATCTGCGACACGACGCCGGACGACCCGAGCGTCACCAGCACGCCGAAGAACACGCTGAGCCCCTTGAACGCATTGGAGTCGGAGCCGGGGATGAAGGGGTAGGCCACCACCGCCGCGAACAGCCACACCAGCACCACCGTCAACCGGCGCGTGGCGCCGATGGTGTCGCTCTGCAGCGCCGACACCTTCACGCCGCTGGCGTGCGCGGCGTTGAAAAGCGCATGCAGGCCGCGGACTCCCAGGTGCGCCAGCAGGAAGATCACGGCGACCATCCCAAGGTCGGGTAGCGCGTGCAGCACCGCGACCGCGACCTGCGAGGCCACGGTGATCAGCGTAGTGTCGAGTGTCTGGCCCCAGGGGTAGGTGTAGGGGAAGCGGGTCAGCACATAGGCCAGCCAGACATACGCCGCCACCAGCATCAACGCTATCTTGAACCACTGGATCGCATAGCCCAGGACCGAGACCGCGATGCGGCGGGCGTCGAACAGCGGCCGGGATGCCGAGCGCTCGCGCAGCCCCCGCGTGCGGGCCTCGATGGCGCGGGCCAGATGCTGTAGCCCGATCAGCACGGCGAAGAGCGCCAGCGTGGCGAGCGCAACCCAGCTGAGAGAGGCCGCGAACTGGCGCCCGCTGCTTTGCGCCTGGCGCGCCAGCAGTGCAAGGTGCAGCCGCGAGGCTGCCTGCGCAGCCACCTGCGGCAGTGGCGGATCGCCGGGCTCCAGGTCGCTGGCGAAGACTGCGAACAGCGTACCGCCGTCGAGCATCACCGCGTAGCCTGGCACGCCTTCGTGGTCGAAGCCCGCGACCTCGACCGGGGCGCCGAGGCTGGTCAGTGGAATGTCGCCGATGCGTTCGGCCGCCCGGTTGGCGCGCTGCTGCGGCGAGAGGCCGAACATCGGCACCCGGAAGACGAAGACCGTGCGGTTCCAGACCTTCAGCGTGGCGCCGGTGGAGGCGGCCTCCTCGGCGCCGGCGCCCCCGCCGACCGCGTACAGCAGCAAGGCCAGCAGCCAGGTCCCCCGGCGCAAGGCCGTCCCGAGAACCACGAAGAGTCTGACTAATCGAAAGAGCACCATCCGGGCTGCCGCATCAGGTGCCAGCGGCCGGCCGCGCTGCACACCGGTGTGCGTCCAGAGGGAGGGGCGCCAGCGCCCGTGCAAGCTTCCGACAGTCGTCCATGAGTGTTCCTTTCAGGTGCGGCCGCCGGAAAGTACACCACGATCGGCGGGCGCAGACAAGGCGCGCGGCCTCAGCCCGGCAGGCGGCACGGCAGCACCGTGCCACGGCTTTCGCCGAAGCCGATCCGCGCCGCGCCCGGCTTCTCGCACCAGCCGCGCAGCATCACGGCGTCGCCGTCCTGCAGGAAGCCGCGCGGGTCGCCGTTCGCGAGCGTGATCGGCGCCTGGCCGCCGCGGGTCAGCTCGATCATGGCGCCGGCTTCGCCCGGACCCGGACCGGAGATGGTGCCGCTGCCGAACAGGTCGCCCGGGTTCAGCCTGCAGCCGCCGACAGTGTGGTGCGTGACCATCTGGGCRATGCTCCAGTACTGGTGGCGGAAGCTGGTCCCCGACAGGCGGGTCGGGCCCGTGCCCTCGGCGCGGTCGCGCTGGCTCTCGAGCCAGACCTCGAGCCGGATATCGATCGCGCCGCCCTCCCGGTTGGCCCGGCCTTCGAGGTAGGGCAGCGGCTGCGGATGATCGGCCGGCCGCATCCATGCCGTGCGGTACGGCGCCAGCGCGTCCATCGTGACGATCCAGGGCGACACCGTGGTGGCGAAGTTCTTCGCCAGGAACGGGCCCAGCGGCGCCATCTCCCAGAACTGGATGTCGCGCGCCGACCAGTCGTTGAGCAGGCAGATGCCGAAGACATGCTCTTCGGCGCGCTCGAGCGGAATCGCTTCGCCCGCCGCATTGCCCTGGCCGATGTAGATGCCGAGCTCGAGCTCGTAGTCGAGCCGCGCGCAGGGCCCGTAGATTGGCGCCTTGGCGCCCGGGGCCATCGTCTGTCCCATCGGCCGATGGAACTGCTGGCCGCTGACGCCGAGGGTCGACACGCGCCCGTGGTAGGCGATCGGGATCCACTGGAAGTTCGGCGTGATCGGATCGTCGGGCTTGAACAGGCGGCCGATGTTCAGCGCGTGGTCGATCGAGGTGTAGAAGTCGGTGTAGTCGCCGATGCGCGCGGGCAGCGCGAACTCGATTGCCGACGGGGGCCGCAGGCAGCCGCGCATCGCATCGACCGTGGCGGCGGCAGCGCCTTCCTTCAACGCTGCGAACAGCGCATGCCGCAGCGTGCGCCAGGCCACGGGGCCGAGGGCGAAGAAGTCGTTGAGCACCGGCTGCGCACAGGCGAGCGCGGCCTGCAGCGCCGGGCCTTCGAGGACTCGCGTGTCGGCCAACGCTGCCAGGTCGACGACCTGGTCGCCGATCGCGACGCCGCCGCGAAAGGCCTCGTCGCTGCCAGCGCCGCGGAACACCGCGAAGGGCAGGTTCTGGATCGGAAAATCGCAGCCCCCGGCCTGGGCCGAGGCGAGCCAGCTGCGGGCGGCGGGGTCGTGCGTGTGATCGAGCGGCATCGCGGTGCTCACGCGCTGGCCATCAGCGCATCGTCGAAGATCGCGACCGCGCGCGTCCAGCCGGCCGAGGCGCCGCGGATCTTGTGCGGGAAGCAGCTGATGAAGAAGCCGTCGGGCGGCAGCACCTCGAGGTTGTGCAGCTTCTCGATGTGGCAGTAGCCGATGTCGCGGCCGGCCTTGTGGCCTTCCCAGATCAGCGAGGCGTCTTGGGTCTCGCCGTACTTCTTCGCGGTGTGCACGAAGGGCGCATCCCAGCTCCAGGCGTCGGTGCCGGTGAGCCGCACGCCGCGCTCCAGCAGGTACATCGTCGCCTCGTAGCCCATGCCGGCACCGGCCGACACGTAGTCGTTGTGGCCGTAGCGCGAGCCGGCGCGGGTGTTGACCACCACGATCTCGAGCGGCTTGAGCGTGTGGCGGATGCGCTTCAGCTCGACCTCGACATCGTCGGCCGTGACCACGTAGCCGTCCTCGAAGTGGCGGAAATCGAGCTTCACGGCAGGCTGGAAGCACCACTCGAGCGGCACGTCGTGGATCGCGATAGCGGGCTTCTTGTCGCCCAGCGCCTTGTCCATCGTCGAGTGGAAGTGATAGGGCGCATCGAGGTGAGTGCCGTTGTGGGTCGACAGCTGCACCAGCTCGACGGCCCAGCCTTCGCCGTCGGGCAGGTCCTCCTTCTTGAGGCCCGGGAAGAAGGGCTCGATCTGCTCGTAGGTCTGTTCGTGCGTGAAGTACTGGATCTTCGGTGCGAAGGCCGGCGGGTCCGACATTACGTCGTTCTCGAGAAAGATCGATAGGTCGACGAATTTGCGGGTCATAGGGGAGCTCCTTTTCAAGCGTGCTGCCAACGCAGCAGTTTCTTTTCCGCGAATGCCAGCAGCGCGTTGCTGGCGAAGCCGATCAGGCCCAGCAGCGCGATGCCGGCGAACAGGTCGCTGGCGCGGAAGGCGCGCGCCGCGAGCAGGATGGCCTGGCCCAGACCGCTCTGCGAGGCGATCATCTCGCCGACCACGGCGACGATCAGCGAGATCGTCATCGACAGGCGCATGCCGGCCAGGATGTCGGGCAGCGCGTTCGGCAGGCCGATCTTGCAGACGAAGGCGGCGCGCGGCAGTTGCAGGCAGCGCGCCACCTCGGCCAGGCGGGGCTCGACGGCCGCGAAGCCGTGCACGGTCGCCAGCAGCACCGGCCACATGGCGCCGAAGGCGACCACGAACAGCACCATCCCGGGGTTCAGGCCGAAGATCGAGATCGCCAGCGGCAGCAGTGCCGAGGCCGGCAGTGGGCGGATGAATTCGAGCGTCGGCTGGACCCAGGCGCGCACCGAGGGCGAGACGCCGATCGCGGCGCCGAGCACGACTCCGAAGATCGACGCCAGCAGCCAGCCTTCGAGCATCCGGCGCACGGTCGCCAGCGTGTAGCCGAGCAGGTCGCCGCGCAGGCCTTCGGCCAGGCTCTCGAGCGTGGCCTCGGGCGTCGGCAGGAACACGCGGCTGATCCAGCCCGCGTTGCTCGCGGTCCACCACAGCGCGACCAGCGCAGTGAGCACGCCGGCCGAGCCGAGCCAGCTTCCCAGGCGGGCGTTCATGACGGCGCTCCCATGCGCCGCGCCACGCGCTGATGCAGCCGGTGCATCGCGGCGTTGATCGCATAGCCGACAATGCCGATCCAGCCCAGCCAGGCCAGCATCAGAGCCGGATCGAAGCTCTGCTGCGCGATCATCATCGCGTAGCCCATGCCGTTGGGATTGGCCGCGATCTCGACCGTGACCGCCACCACCAGCGCCACCGCCACGCCCAGGCGCAGCGCCACGAACAGGCGCGGCATGATCGCCGGCAGCACAATCTTGAAGGCCCGGTCGCGGCGCGACAGGCCCAGCACGCGGCTGACTTCGAGCAGCCGCGAGTCGACCTGCCGTACAGCCGCCTGCACCAGGATCAGGATCGGCCAGAAGGTGGCGAAGGCGACGATCGCGAGCTCCATGCGCACGCCGAAGCCGAACATCAGCATCGCCAGCGGAATCAGCGCCACCGAGGGCACCGGGCGCAGCACCTCGATCGACAGCAGGCCCAGCTCGGCGGCGCGGCGCGACAGGCCCAGCACGATGCCGCCGCCGATGCCGAGCACGGCGCCGAGCAGCAGGCCGAGCGCCGCGGTGCCGAGCGTGAACGCCGTGGCCTGCCACAGCGAGCCGTCGAGCGC